>CAYVSR010000183.1:0-6122 GCA_964453125.1 uncultured Phycisphaeraceae bacterium
CAGCAGGATGATCGTCGAGCAGTTCGGGTTCGCGATCACGTTCGGCAACTCCGCGGTGGCCGTCCTCGAGCCAGGCGATGTACTCCGCCGCCGTCGCCTCGTCGGGCAGGGTGGCGGTGACGTCGTAGGCGATGCGTGCGGACATGGCGGGATCGTATCGAGCCGGCGCACGCCGTACACTCCCGCGCATGGCCAGCGGCTGGTGGGTTGCGGACCTGTTCGAGCGCGACCCCGCGCTGCTTGTCGCGTGGGTGTTCTGGGTCATCTTCTCGATCACGCTGCACGAGCTGGGCCACGGCTGGGCGGCGCTGCGTGTGGGCGACCGCACGCCTATCGAGACCGGGCACATGACGTGGAACCCGCTGGTGCACATGGGGGGCATGAGCCTGCTGCTCTTCGCGCTCGTGGGCATCGCGTGGGGCATGATGCCGGTGAGCCCGCACCGCATGCGCGGGCGCCACGCGGACGCGTTCGTGTCCGCGGCGGGCCCGGCGGTGAACTTGGGCCTGGCGGTCGTGTGCGTCGTGCTCGGCTCGCTGTGGTGGGCGTACGGCGGCTCGGTGGGGCTGCCCGACAGCGCGGACAGGTTCGTGCGCACGTTCCTGCGCGCCGGGGCGTTTCTCAACGTGGCGCTGCTGTTGCTGAACCTCGTGCCCGTGCCGCCGCTGGACGGCTCGCGGATTCTCGCGAGTTTCTCGAGGGGCTACGCCGAGCTGATTGGAAACCCGGCGCTGGCGTTCGCGGGGTTCGTGCTCGTGATCCTGTTCGGGGGCAAATGGCTGGTGCCCGTCGCGATCGACGCGGTGGTCGCGGCGGAGAACGCGATCGTGTCGGTCCTGCCCGGCGCGGCGACGCCCTGACGGCGAGCGCTCAACGCAGCCCCACGTGCTCGACGATCTCGATGCCGAAGGCGTCGATGCCGGGAAGGGCACGCGGGTGGTTGGTGAGCAGGCGGAGTCGCGACAGGCCCAGTTCGCGGAGGATCTGCCCGCCGATGCCGAAGTCGCGCTGGCCCATGGGCATGGCCTTCGCCGCGGGGCTGCCGGGGTGGGAGAGGTCGTGCGAGTCGGGGTCGTAGTCGGCGGTGCGCCGGATGGTCTGGAGGCGCTGCTCGAGCGCGAGGCTGACGCCGGCCGGGAGCGAGTCGGGGGCGCCCTCGGGCCGGAGGTAGACCAGCGCGCCGCGCCCCTCCTGCTGGATCGCGCGCATCGACGCGCGGAGGGCGCCGCCGGTCGCGCCCTCCGGGCTGGTGTGCAGGTCGCCGAAGATGTCGCCGAGCATGTTGCGCCGGTGCATGCGCACCAGCGTGGGGGACGGGTCCGCCACGGGCTGCCCGCGCGCGTCGAGGTCGCCCACGCCGCCGACCGTCAGCGCGACGTGCGGCAGGGGGTCCACCACGCTCTCGAAGGCGATGAGATTGAACACGCCGTGCTCGGTCTCGATGGGGGTACCCCGCGCGGGCTCCATTCTGCGCACGAGGCGCTCGCGCGCCAGCCGGTGCTCGATGATCTGGGCGACCGAGCACATCTTGAGCGAGTGACGCTCGCACAGCAGGGCGAGGTCCGGCACGCGGGCCATCTGGCCGTCCTCGCGCATGATCTCGATGATCACGGCGCTGGGGTGCAGCCCCGCGAGGCGGCAGAGGTCGAGCGAGCCCTCCGTCTGCCCCGTGCGCACCAGCACGCCCCCGTCGCGCGAGCGCAGGGGGTTGATGTGCCCGGGGCGCACGAAGTCGTCGGGCGTGGTGCGCGGGTCGATCGCCATCTGGATGGTTCGCGCCCGCTCCGAGGCGGAGACGCCGGTGGTGAACCCGTGGCGCGGGTGGCCGTCGATCGAGACGGTGAACGGCGTGCCGCGGACGCTGGTGTTCGTCGCGGTCTGCGCGTGCAGGTGCAGGCGGTCGCAGTCGGCGCCGGTGAGCGAGAGGCACATGTAGCCCCTCGCGGCGCTGAGCATGAAGTTGATGGCCTCGGGCGTGGCGAACTGCGCCGGCAGGACGAGGTCGCCCTCGTTCTCGCGCCGCTCGTCGTCCGTCAGCACGATCATCTTGCCGGCGCGGAGGTCGTTCAGGACGTCGGTGATCGGTGAGAACACGGTGGGATGGTATCGGGAACGCGGGCGCGGGCGCCGCTACGCTGGGCGCATGGCGGAGATCGGCCCGGATCAACGCGCGGACCACCTGCGGTGGCTGCTCGAACTGACGTCCCTCCCCACGGCGACGGGGAAGGAATCACGCGTGTCGGCGTGGATCGAGCGCTGGGCCGCGGAGCGTGCGGGCCGCGGGGTGACGCTGCGGCGCGACCCGGCGGGGAACCTGATCATCGAGTGCGCAGCCCGGGCGCAGGCGGGCGGCGCACCGCTGCTGATCACCGCCCACCTCGACCACCCGGCGTTCGTCGTCGAAGGGATCGTCGGCGAGCCGGAGGCGACGCTGGGCGGCGAGGCCCTCGTCTCGCTCTCGTTCCGCGGCGGCGTGATGGACCCGTACTTCGAGAACGCCCGGATCGTCGTGCACGCCGCGGACGGGCGGCGCCTGCCCGGCACGGTCGTGGAGAGCGAGAACGGCCGGCCCCTTCGCACGGCGCTGGCCGAGATGGACGGGCACGTGGACCTCGCCTCGGTCCGCATCGGCGACATCGCCACGTGGGACCTGCCCGATGCGCGCCTTGATGACGGCCTCGTGCACGCGCCGGCATGCGACGATCTCGCCGGCGTCGCCGCGGCGCTGTGCGCGTTTGATGTCGCCACGCACGAGGCGGCGAGCGGGGGGCCACCTCTACCCCGTCCGCTCTGGCTGCTGCTCACGCTCGCGGAGGAGGTCGGGTTCATCGGAGCGATCGCGGCGTGCAAGCACGGGACGATCCCCGCGGGCGCGAAGGTCCTGGCGCTCGAGACGAGCCGCTCGTTCCCTGATTCGCCCATCGGTGGGGGCCCGATCGTCCGCGTGGGCGACCGGGCGTGGACGTTCAGCCCCACGCTGACCGGCGCCGTGGCCAAGGCCTGCGAACGCATCGCGTCGGAGCGAAAGACCACCGGCGAGCCCGAGTTCCGCTGGCAGCGGAAACTCATGGCCGGCGGCACGTGCGAGGCCACGTGCTACGGCGCCTACGGGCACGACGCGACGTGCCTGTGTCTGGCGCTGGGGAACTATCACAACATGGGCGGGCTGGACGCCGTGCAGGCCGGCGACGCGAAGGCAGCGACCGTCGTGCCCGAGATCATCTCCCTGGCGGACTTCGAGGGGCTTGTGGACGTGCTGGTCGGGTGCGCCCGCGCGCTCGACGAGGCCGAGCCGCTGGTGGCGAAGATGGAGCGGCTGTACGCGGAGATGGGGTTTGTGCTGGGAGGGGAAGGCATCGAGGCATCGAGGCATCAAGGCATCAAGTGAAGACCCGCGCACCGTACGTGTCGCTGGTCTGACCCCGCTTCTGATCTTCTCCGCGTCTCTGCGCCTCTGTGGTGAATCCCTTCCGACTTACACCAGCCGCGAAGGCTCGCGGTCTTTCTCGCTGACGCGCGCGTCCAGCCCGGGCGCGAGCGCCATCAAGCGCTTGGCGAGGATCGGCAGGTAGCCGCGCTCGGTGGCGGTGTGGCCGGCGGTCAGCACGGCGCAGCCGCGCGAGAGTGCGCCGAGCGTCTCGTGGTGCCTCATCTCGCCGGTGACGAACAGGTTGCAGCCTTGGGCGATGGCCGCGTCGAGCAGCGACGCGCCCGACCCGGGGCACACGGCGACCTTGGTGACGGGCTCGCGCGAGCCGGCGGGCGTGGCGATGCGCACGCGTTCGGCGCCGAGGTGGGCCTTCATGCGGGCGCCGATCTCGTCGGGGCTGGCGGGCTGGTCGAGCGTGACGCGCCGGCCGGCGCCGACGGCGCGGTCGGGCTTGCCCTCGAGGCGGTAGATGTCGAACGCGGGCTCTTCGTAGGGGTGGAACGCGCGCAGGGTCTCGATCAGCACGGGCAGGGCGCGGGCGGGGAAGACCATCTCGAGGCGGTGCTCTTCGGCGTGCTCCATGGCGCCGCGCTTGCCGACGGTGGGGTTCGCGCGGGCCGAGGGGCGGAACGTGCCGCGCCCGAGGATGGCGAAGGAGCAGAGGTCGTACTCGCCGATGTGCCCGGCGCCGGCGGAGGCGAGCGCGTTGCGGACCTTCTCGATCGCGTCGGGCGGGTTGGCGGGGACGTGCACGACAATCTTGTGCGTCTGCATCGGGTCGGGGGCGGAGGCGGGGACGATGGCGCGCCGGTCGCCCGAGACGCCCAGCCCGTCGGCGAGCCAGTCGGCGAGGCCGTCCTTGGCGGCGTCGAGCGCGGTGTGGGGGGAGTAGATCGAGACGCCCGCGCGTGCCGCGCGCAGGAGGAGGGCTCCTTGCGGGGCGTCGGCGCTGAGGCGCGTGAGCGGGTGGAAGATCGGCGGGTGGTAGGCGACGACGAGCCCGGCGCGCATGGCGAGGGCCTCGGCGAGGACCTCGGCGGCGAGGTCGATGGTGAGCAGCGCGGGGCCGGCAATGTCGTCGGCGCGGTCGCCCAGCAGCAGGCCGACGTTGTCCCACGTCTCGGCGAGGGCGGGCGGGGCGATGGTCTCGATGGCGTCCAGGATCCTGTGCAGTTCCATCGGGAGAGCAAAGCAGCGCGCGGGCGCCGGGGCAAGGGGGAGAGCGATCGAACTCCTTCGCGATTTCGCCACAGTCGGCGCCGGTGCGTCGTCCGCGTCGCCGATAGACTCCGGCATATGGCCAAATCGGCTGAGCGTGCCCCCGCCGCCCCCCCCAAGGGCGGCCCCGCGAAGACGACCGACAAGGAGAGCGCGGCAAAGGGCGGGAAGGAAGTCGCTCCGGCGCGCACGCCGGCCGAGGGCCGCGACGCGCCAAGGTCGCGGGTCAGCGCGACGGACGTCAAGCACTTCGTGCTCGACACCAACGTGCTGCTGCACAACCCGGACGCGCTCTTCGTGTTCGAGGAGAACCACGTCGTCATCCCCTTCGCGGTGCTCGAGGAACTGGACACCTTCAAGGGCAGCAACGACGACCTCGGCCGGGCCGCGCGCCAGTGCATCCGGTATCTCGACAAGCTCCGCGACGCGGGGCGCCTGACCGACGGCGTGGAGTGGAACCTCGTCCGCCCCACGGTCGGGCCCAGCGGCACGGTGCGGATCGACATCGCCCGCCACGAGCGGCCGGACGACCTTCGCGCCGACACGCCGGACAACCGGATCATCTCCGTCGCGCACTGGCTGCGCGAGCAGGGCAAGCGCGCGGTGTTCGTCTCGAAGGACATCAACGCGCGAATCAAGGCGGACGCGCTGGGCATCCGCGCGGAGGACTTCGAGAACCAGAAGGTGGACGCCGAGACGCTCTACGCCGGCTACGTCGGCGTATTCGTGCCCACCGAGGTGATCGACGACCTCTACAAGAACCGCATGCTGGCCCTCGACCGCCTCGAGGGCGCGCCCATCGGCAACGGCCTCAAGCCGCCCGAGAGCGCCAAGGGCTCCAAGACGCCCGGCCGCTCGGACGAGGCGCCGGCGCTGCGCCTCCGCACGGCGGACATCCAGCCCAACGAGTTCGTGATTCTCAAGAGCGAGGAGGACCCGGCGCACACCGGCCTGGCGCGCCGCCTCGCCGACACGGACCACGTCATCCCGGTGAGCGGGCCGCGCAAGCCGGTGTTCGGCATCATGGCGCGCAACGTGCAGCAGACCATGGCGCTCGACCTGCTGCTCGACGACGAGGTGAAACTGATCACCCTGCTGGGCACGGCGGGCACGGGCAAGACGCTGCTGGCCCTCGCCGCGGGCATGGCCAAGGTGTTCCAGGAGGAGCGCTACGACCGGCTGCTGGTGGCGCGCCCGATCATGCCCATGGGGCGCGACATCGGGTACCTGCCGGGCACGAAGGACGAAAAACTCGGCGCTTGGATGCAGCCGATCTTCGACAACCTCGAGTACCTGCTGAGCACTCGCGGCTCGCACCTCAACGCCCCCGAGAGCCACACGCCCGAGCAGCGGATCAAGAAACTCATCAACGACGGGCGCCTGGTGCTCGAGCCGCTGACGTACATCCGCGGCAGGTCGATCCCGCACCAGTTCATGATCGTCGACGAGGCCCAGAACCTCACGCCCCACGAGG
>CAYVSR010000184.1:0-6112 GCA_964453125.1 uncultured Phycisphaeraceae bacterium
GGGCGCGACACCGTGTCGCTGAGCGTCAGTGGCGCCCCCGCGGACCTCGAGGCCGGCATGCAGCTCGCCCACCTGCTGCTGACCGAGCCTCGGATCGAGACCGCCGCGTGGGATCAGTGGAAGCAGGCCGCGGCACAGGGCATCAAGGCGCGCAAGAGCCAGCCCGCGGGCGTGATGGCCGAACTGGTGACCGACACGCTCTTCCCGAAGGATGACCCGCGCATGCGCCCGCTCGAGAAGGCGGAGATCGACGCGCTCGACAGGCGCGCCGCGCAGGCGTGGCTCGAAGGGCTGATCGCGAGGGCGCCCATCGAGGTGTCGATCGTCGGCGAGATCGACCGGGAACGCGCCACGGCGCTGGCGTTGACGTACCTCGGCTCGCTCAAGAGCCGGGCGCGCATCGGGCCCGACGCCCTGGCCACGCTGCGCAAGGCGGAGCGGACGCCGGGGCCGATCTCGAAGGAGGCAACCGTCGAGACGCGCACGCCGCAGGCCGTGGTGATGAGCGGGTTCTACGGCGTGGACGCGACGAACATCCGCGAGGACCGGCTGCTGGACTTCGCGGCACAGGTGCTGACCAGCCGCATGATCCAGCAGGTGCGCGAGGAGACGCAGCTGGTGTACTCGATCCGCGCGGGCAACCGCGCCGAGGAGACGTACCCCGGCTTCGGCGTGTTCTCGGCGAATGCCCCGACCGAGCCGGCGAAGGCGGCGGCGCTGGCGAAGAAACTGCCCGAGATGTTCGAGGCGTTCGCGAAGGACGGGCCGACCCCGGAAGAGATCGAGGTCGCGCGCGGGCAGATCCTGAACACGGTGGATGAATCGATGAAGGAGCCCGGGTTCTGGACCGGCTACCTCGCGGACATGACCATGCGCGGGCTCTCGCTCGACCAGGTCCTCGACACCAAGAACGCCTTCGAGGGGTACACGCTCGACGACGTGCTCGGAGCCTTCCGCAAGTATTGGAAGCCGGAGGCGACGATGACGTTCGTCGTGCTGCCCAAGGAGCCGGTTTCGGGCGCGGACCCCGCTCCGGCGCCCGCCGCGGCGCCGGCGCCGAAGTGACGCGCGACTGACAGGGCGCTGTCGGCGCCCGCGAAGCGCGCCGGAATCGCCGGGCCCGCCGGTACACTGGGCGGATGAGCGCTGCGGTCATCGCGGTGGGGGCTGTGGCGCTGCTGGCGCTGGCGGGGGTGGCCGCGCTGGGGTGGGACAGGCGCAGGTTGCAGCGCGAGTTGGCCGCGCGGGTGACGGAAGCGGCGAGGCGCGACGAGGCGCTGGCCGGCGCCGCGGCGCAGGCGCAGGCCCGCGCCGAAGAGGCCGGACGTCTGCGTGAAGAACTGGCGGCGACGCGGGCGCAGGCGTCGGAGTTCGAAAAGCGGCGCGAAGACCTGCTCGCACAGTTCCGTGGGCAGGAGGAACGGTTCAAGGAGTCGTTCAAGGCCCTGGCGGCGGACGCGCTGAAGCACTCGAGCGACGAGTTCCTGCGTTTGGCGCAGCAGCGCTTCGAGACGGACAGGGAGAAGGCGCGGGCGTCGATCGAGGCGCTGGTGAAGCCGATCGACGAGACGCTCAAGAAGCAGGACACCAAGCTCGCGGAGCTCGAGCGCTCGCGCATCGAGCAGTCGGTGAGGCTGCAGGAGCAGGTCCGGATGGTGGGCGAGCAGGCGCTCTCGCTGCAGCAGGAGACGGGCCGGCTGACGCAGTCGCTCAAGGCGTCGCACGTGCGCGGGCGCTGGGGCGAGCTGACGCTGCGGCGCGTCGCCGAGCTGGCGGGCATGAGCGAGCACTGCGACTTCGTCGAGCAGGGGCAGGTCGCGGGGGTGGACGGGCCGTCGCTGCGCCCCGACATGGTCGTGCGCCTGCCCGGTGGGCGCGACATCGTGGTGGACGCCAAGACGCCCCTGAGCGCGTTCCTCGAGTCGATCGAGGCGGCCGACGAGCCGCGGCGCGCGGAACGCCTGCGCGCCCACGCCCGCCAGGTGCGCGACCGCGCGGACGAGCTGGCCAGCAAGGAGTACCAGAAGCAGTTCGGCGCTTCGCCGGAGGTGACCGTCATGTTCGTGCCCGGCGACCAGTTCCTCGCCGCGGCGCTGCGCGAGCAGCCGGACCTCATCGAGCACGCGATGTCGCGCGGCGTGGTCATCGCGACGCCGGCGACGCTGTTCGCACTGATCCGTGCGGTGGCGTTCGGGTGGTCGCAGGCCACGCTGGCGGACGACGCGCGCGCGGTGCTGGCGCTGGGGCGCGAGATCCACGAGCGTATCTCCACGCTCACCGAGCACCTCGAGCGCACCGGCAAGGCGCTCGACAAGGCGGTGGACGCGTACAACGACATGCTGGGGAACATCGAGCGGCGCGTGCTGCCCTCGGCGCGCCGGCTGACGGAGCACAACGTGCGTTCCACCGCGCAGCTGGCCGAGGCGCCCGTGATCGTGCAGCGCCCGCGCCTCATCACGCCCGCGGGCGATGCGCGGGAGGGCTGACCGATGCTCCGCGCGATCGCCCGGCTCGTGATCATCGCCTGCTGTGCGATCGTCGTCGCACTCTCGCTCGTTCTCTGGAACGCCACAGGGCGCGCCGGGTTCACCCGCTACTTCGACGCCGCGCGGTTCGAGCGAGACCGCGCCGCCGCGGCGGGGGGCGTGGCGGACCTCTTCGAGGGCACCGGCGTGACGGACGGCGCGAAGCCCATGGAGGGCGCGCCCAACTCGTTCGCCCTCGGCCTCGCGCCCTCGGCCGGCCCGCTCGACAAGGGCTTCGCGTCCGTCGCGACCATCGCCGGCCCCGCGGCGCTCGCCGCGCTGCTCTCGCTGGTGATCGGGCGAAGAGGTTTATCACAGAGACACGGAGGCACGGAGAAGAGGAGAACGGGGTAGGGGTTGCGGCAGTGAGGCGGGGAGGTGATGCGGGCCCGCACTGGCGTCCTGACTCGCGGCAGAGCGAGCGAATCGATTCGTCCAGTTCAGCAGCGCGTGCGGCGCCGCCGCGCCCGTCCGGCCGCATCCGATTCTTCCCCTCTTCCAGTCTTCCCGCCTTCCAAGTTCACCCCTCTTCGCTCTTCTCCGTGTCTCCGTGTCTCTGTGGTGAACCCTTCCGGGAAGCCAGGAAGTCCCGCAGGATCGCCGCGGCGGCGAGCGCGTCGCGTCGCTGCTTCTTCTCGCCTCGCGTGAGGCCCGAGCGGGCCATGTCCCAGTCGGCCTGGGCGCTGGTGAGGCGCTCGTCGTGCGGGTGGACCGCGAGGCCCGCGCGGGCGCCGAGGCGGGCGCCGAACTCGCGCACGAGCATGGCACGCGGGCCCTCCGTGCCGTCCATGTTGATGGGCAGGCCGATGACCAGCGCGGCGCGGGCGGCGCGACCGGCAGGCGCGCCGAGGTGTTCATCAACCGCACGCGCGAGGGCGTCGAGCAGGCGGGCGCCGGCGTCGGCGCCGGTCATGGGGACCTCGACCACGCCGACGGGAAAGACGTGCCCGGTCTCGTCGTCGCCCACGGCGAGGCCGGTCCGTTTGTCGCCCAGGTCGATCGCGAGGAACCGCATGCGTGGGCGCACTGTATAGGCTGGCGCAGCCCGACCCCCAAGGCGCCGAAGGAGCCACCCGTGATCTCGTTCTGCATCCCCGCGCACAACGAGGAGCGCCTGCTGCCCGCGACGCTCGCGGCCATTCACGAGTCGGCGCGCGAGGCGGGGCTCGAATACGAGATCGTGGTGGCGGACGACGCCTCGACCGACGGCACACCGGGCGTGGCGCTCGGCGCGGGGGCGCGGGTGGTGACGATCGATCGGCGCCAGATCAGCGCGGCGCGCAACGCCGCGGCGCGCACCGCGGTGGGCGACCCGCTCTTCTTCATCGACGCGGACACCGTGATCCACGCCGAGGCGGTGCGCCAGGCGCTCGCGCTGCTGGGCGCTGGCTGCGTCGCGGGCGGGGCGACCATCCGGTTCGACGGGCGCGTGCCTCTGTGGGCGACGGCGCTGCTCGAGAGTCTGCTCGTGCCGTACAGGATCGCGAGGCTCTCGTCGGGCGCGTTCATGTTCTGCACGCGGGAGGCGTACCGGAAGAGCGGGGGCTACGACGAGACGCTGTTCGGCGGCGAAGAGGTCTACTTCGCCGTGGCGCTCAAGCGTGTGGGCAGGTTCCGGCTGATCAAGGACCGCGTGACGACCAGCGGGCGCAAGCTGCGGGCGCACTCGTGCGGTGAGATCATGAGCGCGCTGCTGCGCGCCGGTTTCAAGGGACGGCGCGGGGTCATGAGCCGCGAGGGGCTGGACCTGTGGTACGGGCCGCGGAGGGAAGACGTAGAAAGCGGCAGAACAGCAACGCAGCAAAGCAGCAAATGAAGACGGGTCTCAGGGCGCGCCGGTTCTATTTGCTGCTTTGCGGATCTGCTGCTTTGCTGTTTTTCTAGTACACACTCACCATGCCCCGGTCCGCGCCCACCTCGAGGCCGCTCTCGTGCAGGGCGATGGGGTTGGTAGGGGCGTCGGCGCCGTGCTCGCCCTCGGGCGGGCTGAAGCGTGAGCCGGCGAGGCCCACGCGCTTGTTGACGTCCGCCTTGGGCATCCAGGGGATGACGAGCATCGAGACGCCGAGCACGACCACGTTCATCAGCAGCAACTCGGGGATGGACGTCCAGCCCATGTACACCATGCCGGCGGTGGCGATGACCAGCCCCACGGCGACGGGAATCAGCCCGCCCCACGCGAGCTTGAGCACCTGGTCGTACCGGATGCGCGGGATCGTCCAGCGGATGACCATCATGAAGCAGATGGAGAGGATCACCTTCGTGAACAGCACGAGGAACTTGAGCAGCACGGGGCCGACGCCCACGGCTTCGGGGCTCGTCCAGCCGATGCCCGGCAGGTGGTAGCCGCCCAGGAAGAGCACCATGAACAGCGCGCTGCTGGTGATCATGTGGGCGTATTCGGCGAGGAAGAACAGGGCGAAGCGCATCGAGGAGTACTCGGTGTGGTACCCGCCGACGAGTTCCTGCTCGGCCTCCGCGTTGTCGAAGGGGGCGCGGTTGGCCTCGGCGAGGATGCACACGTAGAAGAGGACAGCGGCGAGCGGGTGGCTGAGCACGAACCAGCCGTCGCGGGCCTGCGCGGCGATGAGCAGATCGGGCTGCACGGTGCCCGCGACGAGCAGCACGCACAGGATGGCGACGCCGAGCGGGATCTCGTACGAGATCATGCCGGCGGTGCATCGCAGGCCGCCGAGGAAGGAGTACTTGTTGTTGGAGGCCCATCCGCCGAGCGTCACGCCGTAGACGCTGAGCGAGGCGACGGCGAGCATGTAGATGAAGCCGATGTTGACGTCGGCGCCGACGACCTGGGCGCGCCCGCCCTCGACGAGCACGCGCCCCATGAGGCCGATGGTGGGGACATCGACGAAGCCGCCCCAGGGGATGACGGCGAAGCCGATGAGCGCGGGGATGATGATGGCGATGGGCGCGAGGGTGAAGAGGGCCTTGTCGGCGCCGCTGGGGGCGTAGTCCTCCTTGAGGAGGAACTTGAGGCCGTCGGCGAGGGGCTGACCGAGCCCCCAGAAGCCGAACTTGAAGGGGAGGATGCCGAAGTCGAACCCGACGCGGTTGGGGCCGATGCGGTCCTGCATGTACGCGGAGATCTTGCGCTCGAGGTAGATGCAGTAGGCCACGCCGACGAGGATGACGTGGACGACGACGAGCAGGGTGATGACGGAGACGAAGAACTGTGCGGAGATCATGGCTTCTGCTCATGGTACGGCGCCGCGTCGCCGGATGAAAGCGGGTTTGGGGCGGCTGCGGCCTGCGAGACGGCAGCGGCTGCGCACAATGGGCCGCCAGTATTCCCGCGATACGATCGGCGCGAAGGAGCCGCCATGCCCGCCGACATCAGCCCGAGTTCGCCCTACGCCCAGTTGTGCTCGCTCGCGCGCGAGGCGGCGACGATCGGGTCGATCGCCAACCTGCTGTCGTGGGACCAGGAGACGATGATGCCGCCGGCGGCGGCGGCGCTGCGCGCGGATCAGCTGGCGGCGCTCTCGTCGTACGCCCACGCGAAGTGGACCGACCAGCGCATCGGCGACCTCATCGGCGCGTGCGAGGCCGACGCGAACCTCAGGGGCGAC
>CAYVSR010000185.1:0-6106 GCA_964453125.1 uncultured Phycisphaeraceae bacterium
CCGTCCGGGTGCGTTCGCGTGCCCCCTCCCCCCGGGTCGATGATGATGCCTCCCATGGCCCACCCCGACCAGAACCCCCGCGCGTCCTTCGGCCACTTTCCTGATGAGCCGGGCTCCCCCGCCGACGAGCCCGGCAGGGACCCGCGCCGGGACCCAGGCTCGGGCCTCACCCTGCTGATCGCGTGGGTGGCGACCGCGGTCATCGTGACGGGCGTCGTGTTCATGCAGGCCAAGGGGCGCAACGCCCCCCTCCCGACCATCGCGACGACCACCGAGGTCGAGCCGCCCGACGCCCTGATCAACCTGATCGGTCGGTACACCGTCGGCGCGTCGCGCTTCGCGGGCGCCGCGGCGTCGGGGTCCGCCGCCGGCGCCGGGGGCGCCGACATGATGAAGGCCATGGAGGGGTTCGGGGGCGACCCGTCCGATGCGCTCCGCGTCGCGATCGCATCCGCCGAGATCGAGGGCGCGCCCAAGGCGCTCGAACGCCTCGACGCCATCGAGAAGCGCGACCCGCTGCCCGACCAGCTGCGCGAGGACATCGCCACGCTCCGGCGCATCTACGCCGGCGAGGGCGAGGCGCTCACGCCCGAGGAGCGCGCCGCCCTGACCGAGAGGCACAGCTGGTTCGGGCGTCTCGCGCTCACCTTCGGTCAGCCGGACACGGACGCCGCGCGCGCCAGCGCCCTGGGCGCCGCCAACCGCACGACGATGGTCCTGCTCGGCGCCTCGATCGGCGCCGTCGGCGTGGGGCTGATCGGTGTCGCGCTGGGGATTGTCGCGCTCGTGCTGCTCGTGCAGCGGAAGATCCGCCCGGCGTACGCGCCGCCCGCGCCCGGGGGTTCGGTCTACCTCGAGGCATTCGCGGTGTTCCTGCTCGGCTTCGTGGGCGTGAACACGCTCGCAATGCTCATCGAGAAGGCCACGGGCGCCGACACCACGATCTACCTCATCTGGGTCCTGCTGCTGTGCCCGTTCTACCCGTTGCTTCGCGGCGCCGTCTGGCGCAAGCACCGCTACGCGCTGGGCTTCCACGCCGGAGCGCCGCTGCGCGGGCGCGAGGTGGGGCAGGACCGCTTCGTTCGCGTGGCGCGGGAGATGGGCGCGGGCGTGCTCGGCTACCTCGCGGGCATGCCGATCTTTCTCGCCGGTGTCTGCCTGACGCTGCTGGTCGCGCTCGTGATGGGCGCGCTCGCCGGGCCCGGGGGCGAGGGGGCGCCGCCCAACGCCCACCCGATCATTCGCGAGGTCGGCGCGGGGGGACTCGCCGGCGCCGCCAAACTGCTGCTGCTCGCGTCCGTCTGGGCGCCGATTGTCGAGGAACTCATGTTCCGTGGCTGCTTCTACCACCACCTGCGCGGCAGGGCGCGCCCGATCGTCGCCGCGGCGCTCGTCGGGTTCGTGTTCGCGGTCATCCACCCGCCGGGCATCGTCGCCGTGCCGGCGCTCATGAGCCTCGCCATCGTGTTCGCGCTCATCCGCGAGTGGCGAGGCTCGGTCATCGGCTGCATGACCGCCCACGCGATGCACAACGGCGCCCTCATGACCACGCTCATGCTGGCCCTCGCCTGAGGCGCGCTACTTCGCGCGGGTCAGCTCGACATAGAACGACCGCTGCGCCTTGCCCGTCACGGGGTCGGTCGATGTGTCCTCGATCACCACGCGGTCCGGCCCGGCGATCGTGAACACGGACACGACCTCCGTCTGCTCCTTCGCTCCAGGGCGGTCCTGCATCGAGGTCAGAGTGAGAACCTTGCCCTCCTTGTCGAACGTGCCGGTCTCGGCGAAGCGGTAGCCCGTGTCGCCCACCCACACCGTCTCGTAGCGCTCTCGCGCCATGTTGTACGACGCCACGCACATGTACCGGCGCCGCTCGCCGTTCACGTCCACCTCGAAGGTCATTTCAAGGTGGGCGCCGTCGTACAGCCACCGGTTCTTCCACACGCCGGTCTGCCGGTCGAACGAGCCGTCAGCCTTCGGCTCGCCGTAGGTCCCCTCGGCCTTCCACTCGCCGACGAGGGGCGCGAGGCGGTCCATCGCGGCCTTCTGGCGCGCTTTGCGGGCCTCGCGCTCGGCCTGCGCGCCGGCCGGCGTTGGTGGCGGAATTGAGGTCGACGCCTGGCGGGCGGCCGCCCATGCGCAGCCCAGAGTGATCGTCGCGAACCCCATCGCCACCGTTCGAGTGCGCATGCGATTGCCTCCTGAACGCGCCTCCGCCCGAGGCACGATATCGGCCGGGCGCGGGCTGGGTTGCGTTCCGCCCCGTCGCGTGCTGCCATGCGCCCGTGCCAGACCGCAGGCTCATCCCCGTCGGCGTGTTCACCCTCGCGTACCTCCTCGGCGCCGTGGCGTTCGCGCTGCGCCGCTGGAACCCGGAGTTCCTGTTCTACGCGGTGGTCATGGCGCTCGAGATCGGCGCCGTGGTCTGGCTCCACCGGCACGCCCGACTCCCCCTCTGGCTGCTCTGGGCGCTCTCGGTGTGGGGGCTCATCCACATGCTCGGCGGCACGGTCCCGATCCCCGCGTCCGTCGCCGAGCCCGGCGTCCCGCGCGTGCTCTACAACTTCAGGCCGCACCCCGCGCTGCCCAAGTTCGACCAGGCGGCGCACGCGTACGGCTTCTTCGTCGCGACCTGCGCCGCGTGGCACGCCCTGCGCGCCGCCGCCCCCGCGCTGCGCCCCACGACCGGCGTGCTGATCGGCGTCGCGCTGATGGGCATGGGGCTTGGCGCCATCAACGAGGTCGTCGAGTTCGCCGCCACGCGCCTCCTCAGCGAGACCAACGTGGGCGGCTACGAGAACACGGGGTGGGACCTGGTGTCGAACCTGGTGGGATGTTTGAGCGCGGCAGCGCTGGTGCGCGCGCGGGCGGATCGGGCCGCGTCGCCGGTGTAGGGACGACACCGCGCCCCGCGCACTCATGCCTTGTCGGCTATTCGCACATGGTTCCGAACGCGCTGAGCACGATGTTGAGGTCGATGAAGTCCACGACACCGTTGGCGTCCAAGTCGCCCGGCAGCGCCGGGCCGGTTTGGGCGTAGAACCCGAGCACGATGTTGAGATCGAGGAAGTCAACGATGCGGTCGCCGTTGGCGTCGCCATCGCAGGGCGCCAGAACGACCGAGGGCGAAGCGCCCGCGAGCACAACTACCACGCCGCTCGTCGTCCCACGCGGGCCATCGGTGTTCGCCGCGGCGTCGAAACCGTTGGCCAGCGCGAGGTCCAGCCGGTCGTCCAGGTTTACATCGCCGCCGGTGATGAACGCGGCGTTCGCCGGTACCGCGATCCGCAGCTCCGGCTCGAACGCGATGTCGCCCGGTCCGGTCGAGACGTTCTTCAGCAACGACACCGAACTCTCGTTCATGGGGTCGGTGAAGGCGTTGGCCGTGAACAGATCGTTCTGCCCGGTGGCGAAGACCGGCCCGGCGCCGATGCTGACCGGCGTCGTGCCCACGGGGACAGACACCGCCGGAGCGAGGCCCAGCCAGGTGTCGGCGCTGGTCCCCAGGTTGCGAAGCACGGCGACGCTGTCGTCGTTCTTGTTCGCGGTGACGACGTCGAGGAAGCCGTCGCCGTCGAGGTCGCGGAGCGCGATGGAGACGGGGCGCGGCGAGCCCGCGCCGACGCTGAAGGACTGGATCGGCGCGAAGGAGATCGCGCCAACGCCAGGCGTGGTGTTCAGGATGACCGCGACGGCGCCGGCGTCGGTGATGGAGGTGACGACGTCCACGTCCTTGTCGTTATCGAGGTCGCCCGAGCCGACGCCGGAGGGTCGGCCGCCGGGAGGGACGGGCTGGGGCTGATCGGGCCCGAAAGCGCCGCCGCCGGTGTTGCGGTGGATGGCGATGGCGTCGGCGTCGCGCCGAGCGACGATGAGGTCGGGCAGGCCGTCGGCATCAAAGTCGGAGAGAACGACGCCGCGGGGCGAATCCGGCGCGCTGATGGTCGGCGCGGCGGTGAACGAACCGGCGCCGTTGTTGAGCAGGATGGAGACCGTGCCGCCCACGCCGTTGGCGACAGCCAGGTCGGGGTCGCCGTCGGCATCGATGTCAGCACTCGCCACGGCCCGCGGCTGCGCGCCCACGGGGAAGGTGAACTGCGGCGACGGCGCGGCGAACGATGGCTCGGCGCCCTGCACGCCGTTGTTGAACAGGAGTGTGACGGTGTCCGACCCCGCGTTCACGACGGCGAGGTCGGGGCGACCGAGGGCGTCGGCGTCGAAGTTGGCGATGGCGAGGACAGAAGGCTGGTGGTCTGCTGGGAAGGATGAAGGTGGTTGGACTGGGAGAAGAAAGTGAACGAAGATGTCACTCGCGTTGTTCGTGTCCCCGGGCACGAGGTTGGAGGCGTAACTCTCAAACGCCACGAAGCGTCCGTCTGCGGAGATCGAGGGGAGGAAACTGAAGACGTTTCCCTGCGCCCCCGATGAGGAAACGCTCACGCCCGTGGTCGCCCCCGTCTGCCTGTCGTGGACAAAGGCGTCATTCACGCCATTCGTGTCTCCGGTGACAAGGTCGGTGGCGAAACTGTCGAAGGCCACGAAGCGCCCGTCGGCGGAGATGGAGGGGTAGTCACTGACGCTGTTCCCCTGCGACCCCGAGGAGGAGACGCTCACGCGCGTGGTCGCCCCCGTTTGCCTGTCGTGGACGAAGACATCCTGCACGCCGTTGGTGTCCCCATCGACGAGATTGTCGGCTGCGCTGTCAAACACCACGAAGCGCCCGTCGGCGGAGACGGCGGATTGGCGACTTTCGCTGTTCCCCTGCGTCCCCGATGAGGAGACGCTCACGCGCGTGGTCGCCCCCGTTTGCCTGTCGTGGACGAAGATGTCGTACACGCCGTTTGTGTCGCCGACGACGAGGTTGGTAGCGTGACTGTAGAACGCCACGAAGCGCCCGTCGGCGGAGATGGATGCGTCGACGCTATGGCTGCTCCCCTGCGCTCCCGAGGAGGAGACGCTCACGCGCGTGGTGGCCCCCGTCTGCCTGTCGTGGACAAAGGCGTCATTCGCGCCGTTCGTGTCTCCGGTGACAAGGTCGGTGGCAAAACTGTCGAACGCCACGAAGCGCCCGTCGGCGGAGATGGAAGGTGAGGAGCTGTGGTTGTTCCCCTGCGCCCCCGAGGAGGAGACGCTTGCGCGCGTGGTGGCCCCCGTCTGTCTGTCGTGGACGAAGACGTCACTCACGCCGTTCGTGTCGCCGGCGACGAGGTTGGTGGCGCCGCTGTCGAAGGCCACGAAGCGCCCGTCGGCGGAGATCGAGGGGCGGAAACTGGCGGCGTTCGCATGCGTCCCCGAGGAGGAAACGCTCACGAGCGTGGTCGCCCCCGTCTGCCTGTCGTGGACGAAGACGTCCTAGGCGCCGTTGGTGTCCCCGGGGACGAGATTGGAGGCGTAACTGTGGAACGCCACGTAGCGCCCGTCCGCGGAGATGGAGGGGGCGAGACTGTAGTCGTTCCCCTGCACACCCGAGGAGGAGACGCTGATTCGCGTGGTTGTCTGCGCTGCGGCCGCCCCCGCCACCGCACACCACACCAGAGCCCGAAGGCCGAATCGCGCGGTTCTGTCTGTCATGCCATATCCCTTTGTCGCGCCCTCCGGGAGGGGAGGGGTTCGCGGCGCCACACCGCATGTCGCCGCTCGGTTCTTTTGCCGGGTGAACGGCCCGAACCCAACAAAACACTCAAATACGGTACCCCCGCTGTCAAGGGGGCCGCGGCCGCCACAAGTGCCGGTCGTTCGGGTTCGGAACGGTGATATGTGCCCCCGACACCGCAACGCTTGCTGCGAGTGACGACCCCATCATCGCGTGCTTGTTGCTTTGCACACGATCCCGAACGCGCCGAGCACGATGTTCAGATCCGCGAAGTCCACGACGAAGTTGTGATTCAGGTCGCCCGGCAGCGCGATCCCGCTCTGGCCGAACGTGGCGAGAATCACGTTCAGGTCGCCGAACGTCACCGCGCCGTCGCCGTTCACGTCGCCCGGGCACTCGGCCTCCGCGAAGATGTACGCCGTGTCCGTCCCCGCCAGCCCGTGCGCATCGGTCACAGTGAGGCGAAACTCGTAATAGAACGTGTCACCCGGCTCCCCGCCGTGGGGCGTCACC
>CAYVSR010000186.1:0-6097 GCA_964453125.1 uncultured Phycisphaeraceae bacterium
CGGGCTCGTGATCGTGGCGCTGGCGGCGGGGGCGCTTGTGGCGAGGTCGGCGCTGCTGCGCAGCCTGCCACGCGAGACGGGCACGCTGCGCCTCGCCGGGCTGACGGCGCCGGTGACGGTGGAGCGCGATGCGCTGGGCGTGCCCGTGATCCGGGGGAAGACGTTCGAGGACGTGTGCCGCGCACAGGGGTTCGTGCACGCGCAGGAGCGGTTCTTCCAGATGGACCTGGCGCGCCGGGGCGCGGCGGGCGAGATCGCGGAGATCCTGGGGTCGTCGGGTGTGGAGATCGATCGGGAGGCGCGCCCGCTGCGGTTTCGGGAGCACGCGCGCGAGGTGGTCGGGCTCTTGCCCGAGGCGCACCAGCGCCTGCTGCGGGCGTACACGGAGGGCGTGAACGCGGGGCTTGCCGACCTGCGCTCGCGACCACCGGAGTATTGGGCGCTGCGCGTGAAGCCGGCGTCGTGGCGCGAGGAAGACTGCGTGCTCGTGGGCTTCCTGATGTACCGCTTCCTGAACTACACGTCTGTGAATGAGAAGCGCCTGGGCACGATGCGCGACACGCTGCCGACGGAACTGGTCGAGTTCCTGACACCCGAGGTGACGCGGTGGGATGCGCCGCTTTCCGTGCGCGACCCTGCGGCGGAGGCGAAGGCGCGCGAACCGATGCGGATCCCGGGGCCGGAGGTGGTGGATCTGCGAGGGGAAGGCATCAAGGCATCGAGGCATCGAGGCATCGAGGGGGAGGCGGCCGAAGCGGTGCGCGAGCCGGATGGACTCTTGACCTTCGCCGATCTGCGCGATGCGCTCGCTGGCGACGGGCTGACGATCGGCTCGAACAACTGGGCGGTGGCGGCGTCACGCAGCAAGACGGGGCGGGCGATGGTCGCGAACGACATGCACTTGGGCATCTCGGCGCCGAACACGTGGTATCGGGTGCAGTTGGAGTGGGAGGACGCGGATGCGACTGAGCGACGAATCGAAGGAGCGACGGAGGGGAAGGCGAAGCGGCGCGTGGTGGGCGTGAGTCTGCCGGGCACGCCGTCGATCCTGGCGGGGAGCAACGGGCGCCTCGCGTGGGGGTTCACGAACGTCGAGGCGGACGTGCAGGACCTGGTGATTGTCGAGATCGATCCGGAGGACGAGGGGAGATACCGCGTCGCGCCAGGGCCCGATGGCGCGGAGGCGTGGGAGCGGTTCGGCGAGGTCAGCGAGACGATCGCGGTGAAGGGCGGCGCGCCGATCGAGATGAAACTGCGCACCACGCGCTGGGGCGTGGTGACGGACAAGGACTACAAGGGGCGGCCGCTCGTTCTGAAGTGGACGGCGCTGGAGCCGGACAAGGTGAATCTCGCGGTGTTCGACATGGTGCACGCACGCACGGTCGATGAGGGCGCGGCGGTGGTGCGCCGGATGTTCATCCCGCCGCAGAACGTGGTGATGGCGGACGACACGGGGCGGATCGGATGGGTGGTGTGCGGCTGGTTGCCCAAGCGCGTGGGGTTCGACGGGAAGTTCCCGCACTCGTGGGCACAGCGCGACGGCGCGGGGCACGAGTTCGGCTGGGACGGGCAGATCGACGATGCGGCGCGGCCGAGCGTGGTTGATCCGGCCGACGGCGTGGTGTTCACGGCGAACAACCGAACCGCGGGCTGGCCCGAATGCCGCGAGGTCGGGAACTCGTGGTCGGAGCCTGTGCGCGCGAACAGGATCGGCGAGATGCTGCGCGCGGGGGGGACGTTCGACGAGCGCGACCTGCTGCGGATGCAGCTGGACGTCAAGGCGGAGTCGCTCGAGCCGTGGCGTGCGGCGCTGAAAGGGCTGGGGCAGTACGCGTCGAGCCACTCGAACGCGGGGCTCGGGGTGACGGCGGGGTTCGCACAGGCATGGAACGGCGAAGCGGGGGCGGATCAAGCGGGCTTCCGGATCGTGCGCGCCTTCAAGATGGAGCTTTCGAAGAGGGTGTTCGAGGCGCTGACGGCGCCGTGCAAGAAGGCGGACGAGACGTTCCGCTACGACTGGTTCCTGCGCGATGAGGCGCTGCTGCGCCTTCTCGAAGAGGCGCCCGAGCACCTCGCGCCGCCAACACCGGCGTTCCGAGACCCCGAACTGCGCGGCTGGGAGGGCGCGCTCGCCAACGCGGCGATCACGGCGCGTGCAAGCCTCGAGGGGCCGGACCGCAAGGGTTTCGAACGCGCCTGGGGCGAGGCGAACCGGCTGCGCGCGCGACACCCGATCTCGCGCGCGATCCCGTTCCTGGGGCGGTGGCTGGACCTCCCGTCCGACCCGCTGCCGGGCTCGGGCATGACGGTGCGGGCGCAGGGGACGACGTTCGGCGCGAGCGAGCGGTTTGTGGTCAGTCCTGGGCACGAGGAACGCGCCGTGTTCCACATGCCGGGCGGGCAGAGCGGGCACTTTCTGTCGCGCCATTACACCGACGGCCACACCGCGTGGGTTCGTGGCGACCCGACCCCCCTGCTCGCGGGCGCGCCGGCGCGCACGCTGACACTGACGCCCTGAAACCCCGCGACAGCAAGGCGGTATTGTTGCCCCCGAGGGGGCATCGCAAGGAGCGCTCATGGGCATCACTCGCCGGGACTTCGTCCGCCTCTCCGCCGCGACGGGCGCGACCGTCGGACTTTCGGGCTCGCTGGGGTCGGCGCTTGCCCGCCAGGCCGCGGCCTCGGGCGGCGCGCCGGCCGGGGGCGCCAAGCGCCTGCTCATCCTCGGCGGGACTGCGTTTCTCGGGCCGGAGATCGTCGCTGCCGCCAAGCAGCGCGGCTGGACGATCACCCTGTTCAACAGGGGCAAGACGCACCCGGAGTTCTTCCCGGAACTCGAGAAGCTGCGCGGCGACCGGAAGAACGACCTGAAGTCGCTCGAGGGTCGCGACTGGGACTACTGCGTGGACACCAGCGGGTACGTGCCGCGGCACGTGCGCGACTCGGCCACGCTGCTGCGCGACCACGTGAAGCAGTACGTGTTCATCAGCACGATCTCGGTCTACGGCGAGAGCGTGCCGAAAGTCGGCACCGACGAGAACGACCCGACGGGCGCGCTGCCCGAGGGGACCGACCCGACGACCGAGGCGGTGAGCGGCGCGACGTACGGGCCGCTCAAGGCGCTGTGCGAGAAAGCGGCGGAAGAGAGCATGCCGGGGCGCGTCACGAACATCCGGCCGGGGCTGATCGTCGGCCCCACCGACCCGACGGACCGTTTCACCTACTGGCCGGTGCGTGTCGCGAAGGGGGGCGACGTGCTGTGCCCGGGGACGCCCAGCGACCCCGTGCAGGTGATCGACGTGCGCGACCTCGCGGAGTGGACTGTGCAGTGCCTCGAGCGCGGGCTGGTGGGCGTCTACAACGCGACAGGGCCGGAGGGCGGCATGCCCATCGGGCAGATGCTCGAGGCGTGCAAGCGCGCCGCGGGCCCGTCGTGCGACGCGAAGTTCCTGTGGGGCGACGCGAAGTTCCTCGAAGAGCAGAAGGTCGGCCCCTGGCAGGACATGCCCACGTGGGTGCCGCCGGACGGGGAGATGGCGGGTTTCTCGCGCATCGCGGTGGCCAAGGCGATCGCGGCGGGGCTCAAGTTTCGGCCTATCGAGGACACGGCGCGCGACACGCTGGCGTGGTGGAAGACGCTGCCCGCGGAGCGCCAGGCGAAGCTCAAGGCGGGCATCTCTCCCGAACGAGAAGCGGACGCGCTCGCGGCGCTGAAGGCCCGGGGGTAGATCATTCTCACCACAGAGACACGGAGGCGCAGAGAAGGACGGGATCGTGGAAAGCAGGAATGTGCTCGAGGGCCGATGGGCTGATGACCGCCCCGCCCGACGCTACGCACAACAGGATCGCCCGACCCCACCCTTGCCGACACCCGCAACCCAAACTCCGATTCTTCTCCGTGCCTCCGTGACTCTGTGGTGATGACTCTCCTTCGTGACAGATTGAGCGGGCTCGTCGGCGTTCGCCCGGGGGAGGCGCGCGCCGTTGCGCTGTCGGCGCTGTACTTCTTCTGCCTTCTGAGCAGCTACTACATGCTCCGCCCCATCCGGGAAACGATGGGCGTGGCCGGCGGCGTGCGGAACCTGCCCTGGCTGTACATGGGGACGCTCGGCGCGATGCTGGCGGCGCAGCCGTTGTTCGGGCTGCTGACCTCGCGCACGCCGCGGAAGGTGTTCATCCCGGCGACGTACCACTTCTTCGCGCTGAACATGCTGTTCTTCGCGTGGCTGCTGGGCCGGAGAGCCGAGGGCTCGCTGTGGGAGGCGCGGGCGTTCTACGTCTGGACGAGCGTGTTCAACCTGTTCGTGGTGTCGGTGTTCTGGGGGTTCATGGCGGACATCTGGCGCGCCGAGCAGGGCAAGCGCCTGTTCGCGCTCATCGGCATCGGCGGGACGCTCGGCGCGATCCTCGGCGCGGGCGTCACGGGCGAGCTGGCGCAGCGTCTTGGGCTGAGGTGGTCGCTCGTCGGGGCGGCGTGCGTGCTCGAGTGCGCGGTCGTGTGCGTGCTCGTGCTGCGCAGGCTGCCCTCCACCGCGCCCGACACGGGCGGCCCCCCGGGCGCGCCCCTCGCCCCCTCGGATTCGGCGGGCGCGGAGCGGCCCCTCGCGCGGGGCGGGATGCTGGGCGGCGTGTGGGACGTGGCCCGATCGCCCTACCTGCTGGGGATCAGCCTGTTCATGCTGCTGTTCACGATCTCGTCCACGTTCGTGTACTTCGAGCAGGCTCGGATCGTGGCGAACGCCTTCGGCGACAGCGGCGCGAGAACGAAGGCGTTCTCGCGGATCGACCTGTACGTGAACATCGTCACCCTCCTGCTGCAGGTCGCGGTCACCGGGCGGCTCATGCGCTTCGCCGGCGTGGGGCGCACGCTCGTCCTCCTGCCGGCGCTCACGATGGTGGGCTTCTTCGCCCTCGCCGCGTGGCCCGCGTTCGCCACGCTCGCCGCATTCCAGGTGCTCCGGCGCGCGACCGACTACGGCCTCACCCGCCCGGCGCGCGAGACGCTCTACACCGTCGTCTCGCGCGAGGAGAAGTACAAGGCCAAGTCCTTCATCGACACGTTCGTCTACCGCGGCGGCGACGCGATCGGCGCGTGGTCGAGCGCGGGGCTCACGGCGCTGGGCGTCGGGGCGCTCGGCCTCGCCGGCGTGTTCGCGCCGCTCGGGATCGTATGGGGCGCGATCGCGCTGTGGCTCGGTTCACAGCAGCGGAAGCGTGCAGAGTCTCAGGTGTCGCTCAGCAGCGCGAGCATGCCGCCGCCTACGGCTTCCCGCGCTTGACGCGGTGGCCCCCCCACGCGCGGATCGACTGATCCAGCGGCGGGACCGCCGGCTGCGGGCGCCAGCCCCACAGCGCCACCGAGCCGTGCGCGATGACCGCCTGCCCAGCCGCGGGCGGGCTCGCGCCGGGCACGGGCGGGGGCAGCGGCGGCAGCGCCGCGGCGGGCGGGTGGAAGACGAACGCCAGCGGCAGCAGGTCGTCGGTGTCCTCGTTGTGGCCGAAGTACTGCCAGCGCTGCTCGAGCGGCGGCGGGCGGCTGGAGAACTCACGCTGTCGCGCCACGTCCACCGGGATCCATTCGATCCGACCCGGCCAGGGCGACGCCGCCGGCCAGTTCGCCGGCGCCGGCGCGGACTCATCGAGCAGCGCGAACTCGGCCCACGTGCGGAAGACGGGGATCTTGGACTCGTCCGACTTCACGGGGTCGAGCGCGATGACCATGCGCGCCGGCAGCCCCGCCGCGCGGTACACAGCGACCAACAGGCAAGTCATATCCAACTGGCTGGGGATCGTGGGATCGACCGACGACGGGCGCGGCGCACGCGCCGCGGCGGAGGCGCCCGCGACATCGAACCCCTGCATCTGCCCGTACGAATTCACGGCGACGCCGTTGCTGGTGGGCTGGATCAGCGAGACCACCTTGCCGCAGAGGATCTTCGCGAGTCGCGCCGGCGGCGCCGCGCGGGCGCGGCCTTTCGTCCACTCGTCGACGAGGGCGCGTACCTCCTTGGCGTCGGAATCCAGCAGTCGCTCGGCTTTCAGGCAGTCCTCGAGGTCCGCCGGCCAGGGGTTGACGGGCCACTTCACCGCCAGCGCG
>CAYVSR010000187.1:0-6094 GCA_964453125.1 uncultured Phycisphaeraceae bacterium
CGGTCCCCGCGCCCGGCCGCATGTCTCACGCGGGTGCTTCGAAGGGCGACGCATCCGACGCCTCGAGGCCCCCGACTTTCACCGAGCCCGCTTGACGGCGCGAGGCGCGTATGCCAGCGCCGGCGCGCCGGTCCGGGAATAGGCCCGGACCGGCGCCAGCGCCGTCGTCGCGTGTTATCAGTTCAGCCCGTACCCCGCGCGGATCCAGGCGTTGGCGCCCGCCGCGGTGTACTGGGTCCTCCAGTTCGCCTTCGACTGCTTCCGCGCCTCGACCATGAAGGCCGCCTCGGTGGGCGGCCCGCCGAGCGTGGCGTTGTAGGTCTCGACCTCGCGCAGCGGGTCCGGGAACAGCCCGGGCCCCGACACCGACCCGACGTCGATCGCCAGCAGCAGCCACGTGGCGAGGCTGAAGCTCGAGCCGTTGACGTGGAACCAGCCCGAGGATGGCGCGTTCGTGGTGTACCGGTTCTGCTGGTACGAGAACGCGCCCGGCGGGATCGCCACGAGATGCTCGCTGATCCGCGCGGAGTTCCACTGGCTAAAGGTGTTCCAGCGGACGCGGTTCAGCCCCGTCGCCGTGCCCTGGAACCTGAGCGCCGCCCCGCCGCCGGTCGGCGCCGCCCAGCGGTGCACGACGTTCCGATCGACGTTGACGTTCTGATAGCTGTAGTCGGCGTAGATGGCCAGGCCGCTCCCACCGTTCTCCTGGTGCGCGATCACGTTCTCGCTGACGGTCACCCCGTTCGCCATCTGAAGCCAGATCCCGTGGCCGCGGCTCTGGGTGTCGATGTTGCGGCTGTCGATCACCACGTTCCGGCTGATCGTGCCGGTGGCGGCCTGGGCCGGCCACGCGGACTGGAACTGCCCGAAGAGGATGTTGATCGGGTTGCCGATCAGCAGGTTGTTCTCGCACAGCCCGCCGCGGCGCATCTGCATGCCGTGGCTCGAGGCGTTCGCGGAGATGTTGCCGCGCACGGTGGTGGCCGAGGTCGTGTCCTTCGTGAGATAGATGTTGTGGTTGAAGATCGTCTGCCCGGCGCCGGTCACGCCGGTGCGCCAGCCGTTGTGATCGAGGATGTTTTCCTCGATCAGGATCCCGTCCACGTCGCTCATGTAGATGCCCTGCGAGTGGTCGCCGATCGCGAACGAGTCCGCGATGATGTTCCGCCGGATCTTGACGTCGCGCATCGGGGTCGCCTGGCCCTGGATCGCGATGTTGGTCTGGTAACCGACGAACTCACAGTCCTCGATAAGCAGCCCGCGCCCCGGGCCGACCCATCGGAAACCCTGGGCCCGCTGCGTGCCGGTGTACGCCTCGGGCGTCATCGAGATGCCGATCATCGAGAGATAGCTCACGCCGCTCGCGCTCGTCATCTGAAACCCGGCGCTCGCCCCGGTGCGGAGGCGGGCGCGGCTGGTGACGGCGGTGACGCCGTACACCCCGATCACCATCGGCTCCGTCAACGAGCGTCCCGACTTCGTCCACGTGCCCAGGCCCGTGTTCCACGTGTCGCCCGCCTTGAGCAGCAGCCAGTCCGGCTTGCCGTTGCGCAGCTTGGCGATGCCCGCGGCGATCGTCTTCAGCGGGGCCGCCGGAGACAGGCCGTTGTTCGAATCGTTGCCTGCGGCGCTCACATAGATCGCCAGCGTGTCCGGGCTCGCGGTCACGGCCGTCCAGCCGACGCTCGGCGGGGGAGGGGGAGGAGGGGGCGGCGGGGGCGCGACCGGGAGACGGGCCTCGGTCTCGCTGATGCCCACGGAGCCTTCGGGCGCATCCGCCCCAGACGCCGATGCGCCCCAGGCTTCGACGAGTTCCTCGACGTCGACCATCGAGAGCACGCCGTCCCCGTTGGAGTCGGCGATCTCGAGTTCGAGCGGCGTGGGCGGCCGCCCGATGGCCCCGAGCAGAGCGCTCAGGTCAGCCGCGCCGACTACGCCGTCGGCGTTGAGGTCGAACGCGAGCGGACGCGCGAGCGCCGCAGTGGAGAGAAGGCCGGTCAGGCCGGCAAGAGAAAGACGGACAATCCCCGAGAAAGCGCCCCCCGAGAGGGAAAGTGCAGCCATGGAATCGCTCCCGCGCCAGCGCGCGTCAGAGGGCGGCGGACGATTCCTGGAGCAAGACGAGCCAGACGCGCACCCCCGGCGCACCATCGCGCCGTGGAGCCCCCGTCAATCGCGCGGCGCAACCGGAGACCAGCGGGTCCGCGCCCCTTGACCGGGCGGACTACCGCCGAACAGACCGGACGTCGACCGTTCTCGGGCCGGTCGACACCCGCTCCAATCGATGCGCGCAGACTGTGAGCGCCCGCCTGTCGCAGGACGGCCGCAACCCTAACGACCTTCAGGCTCGGCTCACGCAGCGACAAGCAGCGCGTCGTCGCCCGACGTTGATCACATCCGCCCACACGCCGCGCGCTCCTTGCGCAAACGGTTTCAACGATGGGCGATGTCATCCTAAACGCGCTTTCATCAAACACAATGCGTTTGGTTCATGCAGGCCCGAAAACCCGCAAATTCCCCACCTTCTGCGACCCATCTCCGGCGGACTCCGTCCCCGTCGCGCGCATACATGCGCGCGCTGCGCCAACGTTTCGCCAGGGCTGGCTTCGCCGCGCCACTTCGCGCGCACGCGCCCTCCCTACGCCGCCGACTCCAGCAGGCTCGCGTCGATCTCCAGGCTCGTCGCCCGGTTCAACGCGTGCACCCGGAGGATCAGCCGGTCGCCCCCGCGCGCTTCTTCCACGATCCCCTCGAGCCCCTTGAACGGGCCCGCCGTCACCCGCACCGCGCGCCCCCGCTCCAGGTACGGGAACAATTCCAGCGACGCCCCCGCCTCCAACGCCCGCCGCACCTGCGCCAGCTCCCGCTCCACCCTTGCCTGGTCCGCGATCGGGATCGCCCGCACCACTCCGCCCGTGTCCAGCGCCTCGCGCACCTCGTCCGCCCCGCCCCAGAGGAACAGGTACCCGGGGAACAGCGGCGCCTCCACCACTCGACGCCGGTGCCCATACACCCGCACCTTGCGCACCAGCGGCAGGTACTGGCGCGCGCCCACCCGGGCCAGCCGTTCCGCGACGGACTTCTCTTGACGACTCTTCGTGTGAAGCGCCTTCCACCCCAGAGCGCGATCGAATTCTGGGCCAGACGAGTCCACGCACACGGGGCGCGCCACGCCGCCGGTCAGTCCCGCGTCCACGCCTAGGGTCGTCGGAATGGCGATTGACGTACCTGTCATAATCCGAACAACAATCTCCGCGCTGCCCGCGCTTCCCCTCCATTCGACCCGATCCACCCCGCGCCTTCATCCCAGCCCGCCCAGATGGCGCAGCCCGCCACCTCGCCGCAAGTCCTACGGCGGAGCGACCACCTCCGGTTCTGCACCAGCAGAATCAGTCGATATCCGAACAAAGACCGATCTCAAAACTGCGGATAATCACCCGATCTGGCGCCTGCCGCTTGCCTCTCACGACAATCTGGGCTACCCTTTCCGGTTGTCCCAGTCTGGATGAGTGCTCGGAGGAGGTTTCCTTGCTCGGCTCGCTTGCACATCGCGTCGCTTTCTCTGGCATTGCCGTGTTGTGCTGCGCCGGGCTCTCCGTCGCAGGCCCCGGCGACGCCGGCACGCCCGACGCCACCGCAATTCAGCAGAACGGTGTCGCAGGCGCGAACGCGCCGCGCGGTCCCGTCGTTCCGCCCAACGCCTCGGCGCCGATCGTGAACAACCGCCCGCTGCCCGTGAACCCGGCGCGCCCTCAGGGCCGCAACCCGATCGTTCCCAACGGCGGCCCCTTCCACTTCAACGAAGGCGAAGGCCCGATGACGGCGCCCGGCGCTCCCGTTCCTCCGTCCACCACGCCCGTGCCGCTGCCCTCGCCGGCCGGCCTTGTCGTGACCGGCCTGCTCGCTGCCGCCGCGGTTCGCCGCCGGCGCGCGATCTAATCTGATCACACACCGACCACACGACCCCGCCTTGAGCGGGGTTTTTCTTGCGCCCAACGCGCTCCCCGCCCTGTATCCTCCGATCCGATGGCACGACGCGCCCCCGCCGCTGCGAAACGCCCGCTCGTCGGCGTGATCATGGGATCGCAGTCCGACTGGGAAACGATGCGCCACGCCGCGGAGACGCTCGAAGCGCTCGCCATCCCATTCGAGACGCGCGTCGTCTCGGCGCACCGCACCCCCGACCTGCTGTTCGAGTACGCCGCCAACGCCCGCGCCCGCGGCCTCGAGGTGATCATCGCCGGCGCAGGCGGGGCGGCCCACCTGCCGGGCATGGCCGCCTCCAAGACCTCGCTGCCGGTTCTCGGCGTTCCCGTCGAGAGCCGGGCGCTCAAGGGGCTCGACTCCCTGCTCTCGATCGCCCAGATGCCCGGCGGCATCCCGGTGGGCACACTCGCGATCGGCGCACCGGGCGCGAAGAACGCCGCCCTCCTCGCCGCCGCGATCGTCGCCAACGCCCACCCGGAGCGCCTGCCCGCGCTCGATCGATTCCGCGCCGCGCAGACCGCGCGCGTGCTCGCCGAGCCGATCCCCGGCGCCGCCCGGGCGCGCGCAGAGCCGAAGAACCCGAAGCGACGCCCCGCCGGGCGCCGGGGCTCGCGCCCGTGATCGTCGGCTGTCTCGGCGCAGGGCAACTTGGGCGCATGCTCGCGCTCGCCGGCGCGCCGATGGGCATCGAGACCCGGTTCTTCGATACGCCGAGTGCGCCGGGCGAACGCCCGCACCCCGCCGCCCAGGTGGCGCCCTTCACCCCCGGCCGGTTCGACGACGAGCGCGCCGTGCGTGAGTTCGCCCGCTCGGTCGGCGTCGTGACCTACGAGTTCGAGAACGTGCCCGCGCCCGCGGCGCTCGCCGCCGAGGCCGAGCGCCCGGTGTTCCCGTGCGCACGCGCGCTCGCGATCGCCCAGGACCGCGTCGCCGAGAAGGCGCTCTTCGCCTCGCTTGGCATCCCCGCGCCCGCGAACCGCGCGATCGGCACTCGCGACGAGTTCGAGCGCGCCCTCGCCGACATCGGCTCCCCCTGCATCCTCAAGACGCGCCGCCTCGGGTACGACGGCAAGGGGCAGGCCGTGATCCGCACAGCCGCCGATGCGCCGCGCGCGTGGGACACGCTCGGCGCCGGCGCCGCCTGGGGGCTCGTCCTCGAGGCGTTCATCCCCTTCTCGCGCGAGGTCTCGATGCTCGCGGTGCGCGCGCGAGACGGCGAGACTCGCTTCTACCCCTGCGTCGAGAACACCCACGAGGGCGGCGTCCTGCGCCGCTCGCTCGCCCTCGCCCCCCCGCCGGGCGACGAAACACAGCGCCTCGCCGAGCGTCACGCCACCCGCCTGCTCGATGCGCTGGGCTACGTCGGCACGCTGTGCGTGGAGTTCTTCGAGACGCGCGACGCCTCGGGCGCGCCCACGCTCCTCGCCAACGAGATCGCCTGCCGCGTGCACAACTCGGGCCACTGGACGATCGAGGGCGCCGGGTGCTCGCAGTTCGAGAACCACCTCCGCGCCATTTTGGGCCTGCCCTTGGGCTCGACCCGCATGGCCTTCCCCGGTGCGCACGCCAGCATGCGCAACATCCTCGGGGTCGCGCCCACGACCGAGCAGACCCAAGCCATCCTGCGCATCGAGGGCGCCCGCCTGCACGTCTACGGCAAGTCGGCACGCCCGGGGCGCAAGCTCGGTCACGTCACGACTGTCGCGCCCGACGAGCCGACCCTGCGCGCACGCCTCGGCATGCTCGATCTCGCGCTCGGCGCCTGACGCCCGCGCCGCGCGCCGACGCGCCAACTCAGCGCCGCGGACTCCTCAACCGAGCGCCCCGATCGCGCGCGCGGCCAGCGCCCCGCTCTCCAGCGCGCCCTCCATATAGCCGGGGAACGCGCCGCTGCAATGCTCCCCCGCGAAGCGCAGCCGCCCCACGCCGTCGCGCAGCGCTGGCCCGATGGCGCACACCTGGCCCGGCGCGGGGAACGAGTACCCGCCCCGGGTCCGCGAGTCGTTGGGCCAGTCGATAAACCGAGAGCCCGTCAACGCGCCGGTGAACCCGGGGTGCAGCGACTCCATCGCCGCGCGCAGCGTCCGCTCGCGCGCCGTCGCGTCCG
>CAYVSR010000188.1:0-6093 GCA_964453125.1 uncultured Phycisphaeraceae bacterium
CGCGCGGGCGCCTCGTGCTCTGCTCGCGACCGCAACCGACCGCGCTCGACCTGCGCCCCGTGGCCGACCACGAGATCGAGGTCGCCGGCAGCCGCGGCGGCTCGGTGGGGGAGGCGCTCTCGCTGCTCGGCGCCGGCGCGTTCGACGTCGCGAGCCTCATCGGCCGACGCTACAAACTGGACGACGCCGCCAAGGCGCTGCACGGCGCGGCCGAGCCCGGCGAGATGCGATCGCTCATCGTCGTCTGAGCGGCGCCCGCGCGATCACGACAGGGTCACAATCCCCGCCGCCATCAGCCCGCCCAGCGCCGCGGCCAGCCCGATGCGGTACCAGCCGAACGCGCCGAGACCGTGTTTGGTCAGGAACGCGACGAGCCATCGCACCGCGAGCGCCGCGGAGACTGCGGCGACGAGCACGCCGATCGCCACGTTCACCGCGCCGAGCTGCTCGAACAGGTTCGGCGTCCCCGTGTCGCGCGCGTGCTCGAGGTTCTTGGCGAGCTTGTAGAGGCACGCGGCGCCCAGCGTGGGCAGGCCGAGCAGGAACGAGAACTCGGCCGCTTCCTTGGGCTTGAGACCGAGCATCGTGCCGCCGGCGATGGTCATCATGCTGCGCGATGTCCCCGGCCACATGGCCACGCACTGGAACAGCCCGATCGCCAGGGCGTGCCTCCACGTCATCGTGTCGATGGTGAGGACCGCCTCTTCGGATCGGACCTCGATGGCTTGATGCCTCGATGCCTGGATGCCCTTCTTTCCCAGCCAGATCATCCATACGCCGCCCAGCGCCAGCGCCGCCAGCACGGGCACGGGTTTGAACAGATGCTTCTCGATGAGGTCGTCGAGCAGCGTCCCGATCGCCGCCGCGGGCAGGAACGCGACGATGAGATTCACAAGCAGGCGCAGCCCCGCCCTGTCCTTGCCCAGCAGCCCGCGCAGCATCGTCACCACGCGCGGGAAGTAGAGCCCCAGCACCGCGAGGATCGCGCCGCCCTGAATCACGATGTTGAACGCGTCCACCGCCTGCTTCGACGCGGGGTCCTTCGTCAGCCCCAGCATGCTCGACGCGATGATCAGGTGCCCCGTCGATGAGACCGGCAGGAACTCCGTGATCCCCTCGACCAGGCCAAGAATCATCGCGTCGATCGGCGTCATGCGCGAAAGGTAGCAGGGGGGCCGCGCACGCGCCTCAGTCCCGCGGCGCCGGCCCGCCGGGCGTGGCGATCGGCGCCTCGCCGCGGAGCCTGCGCGCGATGTCCAGCGTGAACGCGTCGTCGCGCGTGATCGTCAGATGCGCCAGCCAGCGCGGGCCGCGCCGCCACAGCGGGTGCATCCCCACCGGCGCCGCGTTCGTCGCGCCTACCATGCCGTCGTACACGCGCGCGTAGGGCACGATCTCGAGCGCTCCGCCCGCCAGCGCCCCGTCGAGCGACGCCAGCAGCGCCGACCCGCGCCGCATCGCCCGTGCCGCCGGGTCGGGCGCGACCCGCCCCGCCATCAGCGCCCCCCTGTGCGGCGTGCCGAGCGTGAACAGCCGACGAACCGGAACGCCGCCCGCCGCCAGCAGCCGGCCCACGATCCCGCCCATCGAGACACCGACCACGTCAAAGCCCCGGTCGAACGCGGCGGAGGCTCCGTTCGCGCCGCGCGCGTCCTGCCACCGTTCGATCGCTCGCTTCGCGCGCGCCGCGGCGTCCTCCACGCTGTGCGACGAGGCGTACGCGACAGCGAGAAAGTCCCCTCGCCGCCCAGAGGTCAGCGACGCGATTCGTGCCGCCAGCCGCTCCCCCGTGAGCCACGGCGTGCGGTAGCCGCCGAGCACGACCACGGGTCGCGCCAGCGTCACCGGCGCGGCGCGCATGCGCGCGAACTCGCCCCGCGCGAAATCGCGGTCGCATGCGTAACAGGGGTTCTCGGCTCGCGCCACGGCGCCATCGTACCGCTCAGCGCCGCCGACGCGCGAAGCACGCCCCCGCCGCCAGGACTACCGCGCCCGGCGCCGGGATGGCGTCCGGAACAACGACATCCGTCACAGCGCCCATGGACAGCCCGATCTGCAGACGCCCCGCGAGTTCGGTGGCCGCTGCGCTCACCGTGATGCGCAGCACGCGGAATGGCGTTCCCGCCTGGAGCTCCGGCTGCTGTGTGCCGGGGCTGTTCAGCCAGCTTCCTCGTAGCGGCCCGTTCAGATCGCCAACGCGAAGCCCATGCAGGTTCCCGGCGAGATAAAAATCAGAGGGTGAAAGACCGTTTGGATTGAGGGGCCCGAAGCACGCGTAGGTGTCAAATCTCGAGAGGTTGCCCGCGGGGAGGCCTTGGAAGACGATGTGCGATTCGACCAGACCGAATCCGTCTGACCCCGGGTGATTGAAGATGACGCCGTTGATCACGTTCAAGCGATAGATCGGGTTGTTGTCCCCCCCGAAGTTGAACCCGTTGATTCTGGTCCCTGCAGCCCCGGTGATGAACAGGTCGAACGTTCGCCACCCGGGCTGCGATAGCCACTGCGCGCCCGCGAACACGTCCGACAAGGGATCGGCGGAGGAGTTGTCTACCTCGACCCAGTGCGCGCCGGTGACCTGACCCCTTGCGCCGCACGTCATGACGACGGCGAGCGCGGCGACACGAACTCTCAATCGACTCATGATTCGTTCCTCGGAAATCGGCCATGACAGTTGACCCGCTCACCCGCGCGCCGCCGCGCGGAAAGGGAAACCAGCGCGAGCGCCACGGCCGTGCCGGGCGTGGGGATGGCTTCGGGGATCTGGACGCCGGGAAGGAGCACACCCAGCGGCAAGCCGACAGCCATAACGCCGCTCATGGACGTCGTCGAATCGCTCACCGTTATGCGAAGAATCCTGAGAAGTCCGGAAGCATCGATCACCGGGCGGGGAATTCCGGGATTGCAAAACCAATCGCCGATGACGCCGCCTTGCTCATTCACTGACAGCCCGTTGCTGAAGCCCGCAAAGGCGATGTCGGAATCGCTCATGCCCTGCGGGTTGAGGGAGCCGAGCGCCGCGTACGTGTCGAAGCGGGTCAGATTGGACAGGGGCAGTTGCTGGAACGCAATGTGCGCCTCCAACCGTCCGGCGTTTGGCCCCGCGGGATGGTTGAAAATCACCCCTCCAGTCACCGTGAGCCGGTGGAGCGGGTTATTGTCACCGCCCAACCCGACAAGCTGCACGATCTGACCGGGCGCGCCGGTGACGAACAGGTCAAACGTTCGCCAGCCGGGCTGCGACAGCCACTGCGCGCCCGCGAACCCGTCCGACAAGGGATCGGCGGAGGAATTGTCCACCTCAACCCAGCGCGCACCCGTCACCTGCGCCCGAGTCGAACACGGCGCGCCAAAGAGCAGCGCGATTCCAGCACCCACGAGCGCTCGGTTCATGACGCGTCCCTTTCCTTCCCGCTCGTCACTCTCAGCCAACGCCGGTTGGTCGGTCCCTCGTTGGCGGCCAGCCTACCGCGCCGCGGCGGTCGGGCAAGACTCGGAAGGCGTGGAACCCATCAAAAAACGCCGCCCGCGAGCGTGACCCGCGGGCGTCGCATCGGTCACGAGGCATGCCTCGTGGATTTGGTCGGGCGGCTCAGGCGTGGAACGACGACCCGCACCCGCAGGTGCTGGTGGCGTTCGGGTTGTTGAACACGAACCCGCGCCCCATGTGTTCGTCCTTGAAGTCGATCGTCACGCCGTTGAGGTACAGGTACGACTTGGGGTCGCAGATGACCTTGATGCCGTGCTGGTCGAACGCCTCGTCGTGTTCCTTCTGCGTCTCCGTCAGGTCGAGGATGTACGAGAAGCCCGAGCAGCCCCCGCCCTTGACCCCCACGCGCAGGCGCACCTTCTCGAGGTCCAGCTCCTGCTGGGTCACGATGGTCCGGATCTCTCGGGCGGCGGTGTCGGTCAGCATCACGGGCATGGGTTCTGACGCTCCTGGTTCGCGGGGGCCGGCTCGTCCGCCGGCGCCGCCCGCGTGTGCGGCTTGATCGCTCAACTATAGGCTCAATTCGCCCGGGCGCCTCTCCCCGGTTCCCGGCCTCAGCACGTCGTGCCGAACGCGCCGAGCACGATGTTCAGATCGGTGAAATCGCAGTCGCCGTCGTCGTCCACGTCCCCCGCGAGGCCGGACGCGGTCTGGCCGAAGTCGCTGAGCACGGCGTTGAGGTCGAGAAAGTCAACGACGAGGTCGCCGTTTGTATCGCCCGGACAGGAGGGCGCCGAGATCGCGGGCCCGCCGGGGCGCAGGTCGGCGCAGGCGATGCCGCCGATGCTCTCGGGGGCGAACTCGATCTCCGTGATGCCGAGCGAGCCGGGCCCCGCGACGATGCCGATGAAGAGCGGCCCGCCGATGCTGCCCCGCGCCGGCTCGGGCAGCGTGACGGGCGTGCTGTAGGCAGTCCCCTGTTCGTTGTACGCCGCGAAGTTGACCGAGAACGCGGGGTTGATGCCGGCGGTGTGCACGCCGCGGATGAACACGCCCGCGGCGGGCACGGGCTTGTCGAACCGGAAGCGCAGCGTCGTGGCCACGCCCGGGAAGTAGGTGTTGGCGATCTCGTCCGCGCCCGCTGCGCGGTAGCCCATGCCGATCCGCTCACCCATGAACTCGTACTCAAGCGCCGACTCCACGCCGAGTCCGATGCGCGTGCCGTCGAAGAACGCGGCGACGCTCGCCGGGAGCGCCCCGAAATCGACGATCGCGCCTGGCACGTCCGCCGGGTTGTGCGTGAGCACGCACGGCTCCGGGGCTCCTGCCCACGCGGTGGATGCGAGGCACGCGCCGGCGAGCGCCGCGATGGAGAGACGCCGATAGGTCATGTCTCGCTCCTTGCGCGTCGCGTGCTCGTGGAGACGCGGGTCATGCGCAGCGTACCTCGCGTGTCAATACCCCTGGCTGACTTGTTCGCCCCACGCGCCGCCGGCGAGCCGCGTGGGGCTCGGCGGCAATCGCAGCGGGCCCGGCAGGTCGTCCGCGCTCGGTCGCGACCGGATCAGTGGCTCGCGGGCTGCGCCTGCGCCTCGGCCTCGATGCCGTTCTTCGCCTTGTAGTCCTTGATCGCCGCCCGGATCGCGTCCTCCGCGAGCACGGAGCAGTGGATCTTGACCGGCGGCAGGCTCAGTTCCTGCACGATGTCGGTGTTCTTGATCGCCAGCCCCTCGTCCACCGTCCGCCCCTTGAGCCACTCGGTGGCGAGGGAGGACGACGCGATGGCCGAGCCGCAGCCGAAGGTCTTGAACTTCGCGTCCTCGATGACGCCCGTCTGCGGGTTGACGCGGATCTGGAGTTGCATGACGTCGCCGCACTCGGGCGCCCCGACGATGCCGACCCCGACGTCCGCCCGCTGCTTCACCTCGGCGCTGGTGCCGAAATTGCCCACGTTCCGCGGGCGCTCGTAATGCTCGTAATGCTCGATCACCTTGTCGCTGTATGCCATGGATGTCGCCTTGTCGGAAGTGCTCAGTGCCTGGTGCTCAGTGCTCGGTGCGTCGTCCTGCGTCCTGCGTGCTGCGTGCTGCTGCGCCCTCCCGCTCGCCGTCCCTCGCACGCAGTTCCTATTTGCTGCTTTGCTGCTTTGCGATTTGCTATTTGGCTTCAGTGGTGCGCCCACTCCACCGTCGAGAGGTCGATCCCCTCCTTGTGCATGTCGTACAGCGGGCTCATGTCGCGCAGCTTCTTCACGGCGCCCGAGATCTTCTCGATCGCGTAATCCACCTGTTCGCTCGTCGTCCACCGACCCAGCGACAGGCGCAGCGACGAGTGCGCCAGTTCGTCCCCCACGCCCAGCCCCTTGAGCACGTACGACGGCTCCAGCGACGCGCTCGTGCACGCCGAGCCCGACGAGCACGCGATCTCCTTGATCGCCATCATCAGCCCCTCGCCCTCCACGAACCCGAACGAGATGTTCGTCAGGTGCGGCAGGCGACGCTCAAGATGCCCGTTGATCTGCGAGACGTCGATCGCGCCCGTGAGCGCCGTCTCGAGTTTCTTCCGCAGCGCCAGCAGGCGCTCGCGGTCGTGGTCCATTTCCTTCATCGCGATCTCGCACGCCTTGCCCAGGCCAACGATGCCCGTCGTGTTGAGCGTGCCCG
>CAYVSR010000189.1:0-6091 GCA_964453125.1 uncultured Phycisphaeraceae bacterium
GTTCGTTCCACACGGCGCCGGGGGCGTTCACACGCCCCCGCGCGCCTTTGCAGAACCCGCGTCGCGCCATCGCGCCTCGGCGTGCCCCGTCCGGATCTCTGACGCGCGCCACGCTCCCTTGGTGGGTTCCCGTTCGCCTCGACGTGCTCTGGATCCAGAACAACGCGTCAAAGTCCCAGGTCGGCGTGCGTGACAAGCGATTCACGCCATGTTCAGGCCGGGCTCACACGGAAGCCGGATGCTCATGCAAAGCCCTGTCGGCGCCGGGCTTTGGCGCGCCGTCTGGAGACCTTACGACATGCGCATGCCCATCGGCCTCGCTCTCATCGTGATCGGCGCCATCCTGACCATCTGGGGGATCAGCGCGTCCGACTCGTTCGCGTCCGGCGTCTCGGAGTTCTTCACCGGCAAGCCGACGGACAAGGCCATCTGGCTGGTGATCCTCGGCGCCGGGTCGCTGATCGCCGGCATCGCGACCGTGGCGACGGGGAGGGGGAAGCTGAACGCGTAGGACACGGGCTCGGATCCACGCGTCGTCGCGCGCCGCCGCGATGGTTTTCCGCAGAGTGTGCCTTGTTCCAACAGCATTTTCGGCATATGTTAGGCATATGTCGATCTCGTTGGAATCACACGGACCCCTCGCTCCCGCCCCTCGCGGGCGCGGCGCCGGGTTCAACCCGGGCAACCGCCACGAGCGCGTCCGACTCACCCTCGATGGCGAGCAGTTGGACCACGACGCGCAGCAGCGCGCCGACGAAGCGCGCGAGCGCGCCGTGGACGCGTCGGACCCGGCGCCGCCCTCGGTCGCGACGACGATCCTCGACGACTCGACGCGCACGATCATCAACCCCGTCGATTCGCCGGACCTCGGCTTCCGCTGGACGGTGAACCCGTACCGCGGGTGCGAGCACGGGTGCGTGTACTGCTACGCCCGCCCGACGCACGAGAACCTGGGGATGTCGAGCGGGCTGGACTTCGAGACCAAGATCGTGGCCAAGCGAGACGCCGCGGAACTGCTGGCGAAGGAACTGCGCCGCGAGCGGTGGATGGGCGAGCCGTTCATGCTCAGCGGCGTGACGGACGCGTACCAGCCGGTGGAGCGGGAACTGGGCATCACTCGCGCGTGCCTTGAGGTGTGCGCGGAGCGCGGGCAGCCGCTGACCGTGGTGACGAAGAACCGGTTGGTGACGCGCGACATCGATCTGCTGTCGCGCCTGGCGTCGCTGCCCACAGGGTGCGCGGCGCAGGTGGCGATCAGCCTGACCACGCTGGACCCCGCGCTGGCGCGCAGCATGGAGCCGCGCGCGAGCGCCCCGCGGGACCGACTGCGCGCGATGCGGGAACTCTCGAGCGCGGGGATCCCGGTGGCGGTGATGATGGCGCCCATCGTGCCGGGGCTGACGGACCACGAGATCCCGAGGGTGCTGGAGGCGGCGGCGGACCACGGGGCGACGAGCGCGGGGTGGGTCTTGCTGCGCCTGCCGTGGCAGAACAAGGCGCTGTTCTTCGAGTGGATCGCGAGGGAATTCCCCGAGCGTGCAGGGCGGGTGGAGGCGTTCATCCGGGAGGCGCGCGGCGGCGACCTGTACGACAGTTCGTGGGGCGTTCGCCAGCGCGGCGAGGGGGAGCGAGCCGGGCAGATCGCCCGGACGTTCGACCTGTTTGCACGCCGCCTGCGCCTGGACGGCAGGCGCGGGGCGCTCTCGAGCGCAGGATTCCTGGCGCGCCGGGCCCAGCCGGGGCTGTTCGATTCGTGACGTGTGAAGGGCGGGAGCCGGCCCGCGCGGCCGGGCCGGTCGGAGGGCGCAGTTTCGAGGGTCCGGAATCGTGAAGTTCTCTTGCGGCGGCGGGCGGGGCATGGGTACGCTGGATGGCGCGTCGGGGCGGCAATCGGTGCGTCCCGCGCGGGATCGGAAGGAGCGCGCATGGCGTGTCGCCGGATGATCGCGGCAGTTGTGGGGGGCGCGTGCGCTTCGTGCGCGGCGGGCGCGCCCGATGCGGGGACCATCCGTGACTTCCTGCGCCTGGTCGCCGCGCGAGATGCGCGCGCGGACCTTGATGCAAACGGCGTGGTGGACGAGCGCGACGTGCGCGAGTTCCTGCTGGGCGACGGGGGGGCGCCGCCAGCGCTGCCGTTCCCGATCGTTTTCGTGTCGAGGCAGATCAATGACCAGGGCAGCGCGCACTGGGCGGCGCCGCGCGACATGCCGGGCGTGGGTGTGCACAGCCGCGTGCGCCCCGCGGCGCCGGGGCGGCTGCTGGTGCGCGAGCCGGACGGCTCGGTGCGGACCCTTTTGGACGGCTCAAGCCCGACGCCTGCGTCGCTGCACCTGATCGACGTGAACGGGCCGAACGTCAGCTACGACGGGACGACGATCGTGTTCGCGGGTCTGCCGGACGGTCCGTACGAGACCGGCCCGTCGCGCAGCATCGGCGCGTGGCGCCTGTACACGATCGGGGCGGACGGCACGGGCCTGCGCGCGATCACCGATTCGTCGATGGACCTCGACCTCTCCCAGTTCGGGCCGGCGGCGGAGGGTCTGCGCGGCTACGACGATTTTGACCCTGTCTTTCTGCCCGACGGGCGCATCTGCTTCAGCAGCACGCGCACGCCAACCTTCGCGCATCACGCGGGGGCGCGGGCCTCGAACCTGTGGGTTGTGAGCGCGGACGGCGGCGACATGCACCGCATCACCAGCGAGCGCAACGGCGCCGACCGGCCGCTGGTGGACCCGCAGACCGGGCGCATCGTGTACGCGCGCTGGTGGCGCAACCACCGCTTCCCCACCGACTCGATGGCGACGCGCCTGCACGCGGACGGCGGCGTGTGGCCCGGGTACGCGCAGCACATCGGCCTGACCATAGACCCGCGCGAGCACGTGGCAGGACCCTCGATGAGCCGCAACTACTGGCAGCTCATGTCCGTCAACACCGACGGGCTCGAACTCCGCCTCTGGAGCGGGCGGTTCCGGTCCGACGCGGGCAACCACGCGTACGGCGGCGGGTTCTCGCCCGACGGCGGCGCGTTCTACGCCAACTTCTTCCCCTCGCTCACCATGAGCGACGCGGGCGGGTTCGGCGGCGTGCGCCGCTGGTCGCGCGGGCCTGAGCCCTGGGCGCCCGTCGTCGGCATCACCGAACTCTCGGCGCACTACGTCAACCCGACGAACCCGACGAGTTACGGCGTGTTCCTGGGCGAGTACGCCGGCGAGCCCGAGGCGCTGCCGGATGGGCGCGTGCTCGTGTCGATTGCGCCCGACATCGTGCAGGACTACGCGCTGTGGGTGATGGGCGCGGACGGCTCGGGGCGCGAACTCGTGCTGGACTTCGTGGGCACGAGCGAGTTGCGGGCGCGCGTCTTGGCCGCGCGCCCTCTGCCCCCGATCCTGCGGGGTGAATAACGCGACGATACGTCGGCGCTCCGGCCCCACCCCCGGCCGCCGCCCCCGCCGGGGCCGTACGCCCCGGAGGGCGGGTTCTTTTTCTACTCGTTCAACGTGTACGCCAACGCCCCGGTCGACACGGACGTCGTCAGCGCGCCCGCGGTGGGGAGCGCGGCGAGCATCCGGTTCTTCGTGGACCACCAGCGCGAGAGCCCCGGCACGTTCCCCTGGCTCGACTGGCCGATCGAGGTGGCGGAGGCGCCGGTGCGTCACGACGGGGCGGTGACGGTGTTCGGGCTGCCGGGGAACGTCCCGATGTTCGAGCAGTTGCGCTCGGCGCGACCGGCGTACCTCGTGCCGCGCACGAACGGGGCGCACGTGAACGGGAGTTCGCACGTGGCGGGGATGAACTTCTCGCCCGCGGGCCGGAGCGTCACGTGCGTGGGGTGCCACGCGGGGCACACGCAGATGGACGTGCCCAACGACCCCGTGGATGCGCGGTACTCCAATCTCGCGCCCGGCGCGTCGGTGACGGTCTCGTCCACGCGCGACGCGGCGGCCAACGCGGGGCTGATCGACCGGCGAGCGATGAAGGGCGAGACGAGCGCGTTCTGGAGCAGCGCGCCGGGCCAGTCGCAGGACGGCCAGTGGGTCCTGCTCACGTTCCCCGTGCCCGTCAACGTGCGCGAGGTCGTGCTGTACAACCCGCGTCTCGGCGGCGACGCGGGCTCGACCATCGCGGTGGCCCGGGCGACGGTGTCGCTGTGCCGCGACTCGGGCGGCACGGAGCCCTACGCCTCGCAGAGCGCGGGCCCGCTGAGCGCCAGCGGCACGCGCACGCAGTGGGGCGAGACGCGGACGCGCAGCGTGCTGGTGCGCCTCGACGACGTGTCGGGGACGTTCTTCGGCGAGCCGGCGGCGTCCCTGGCCGAGATCGAGGTGATCGCGATGGGCGCGCGCGACGAAGACACGGCGCCCGCGGCGGGCGCGGGCTCGGGGGATTGACCCGGGGCGCTCAGCGCTCGGGCACGGCGGCCGTTGCGGGGGACTGGCCGGCGAACTCCTGCAGCCGGGGCAGCAGGCGGTGGGCCGGGGTGTCGGCGCGGGTGAAGGGGGGCGCGCACGCGATGGCGCGCTGGCAGTCGGCGACGGCCTCCGCGTGCCGGCCGAGGCGCGAGAGCGAGATCGCCCGCCCGACCAGCGCGTCGTAGCAGCGGGGGTCGAGCGCGATGGCGCTCCCGAAGTCGTCGATCGCGGGGCGGATGTGGCCGATCGAGTCGCTCGCCTTGGCGCGGGCGACGAGCGCGCCGACGAGCATCGCGCCGTCGGGCGAGCCCGGGGCGGCGCCTTCGAGGGAGTCGATCAGCGCGCCGAGGTCGGCGATGGCCGGGTCGGGCTTGCGGAGCGCGATGAGGGCGCGGGCCCGCTCGAGGCGGGCGCCGGCGTGCGTGGGCTCGAGGCCCAGCGCGTCGTTGGCGTCGTCCAGCGCGAGGTAGGGCTGGCCGAGCTCGTTCTGAGCCATGGCGCGCAGGGCGAGCGCGTCGGTGAAGTCGGGCCGGTTGGTGAGCGAATCGGAGGCGTCGGCCACGGCGCGCGAGAAGTCGAGCGTCGCGGCGAGGGTGCGGGCGCGCTCGTACAGCGCCTGCGAGCGCAGCCACGAGAGGCGCGGGGCGCGCGAGGCGGCGTTGCCGAGATCGATGATGGCGCCGTTGAGGTCGCTCGTCTGGGCCTTGAGCACGCCGCGCTCGAAGTGGGCCTGCGCGAAGGTCGGCTCGAGGGCGATGACGGTGGTGTACGTCTGGATGGCGCGGGGGAGGTCGCCGTCCTGCGCGAGGGCGATGGCGGCGGCGTACGCCTGCCCGGCCTTGTGCGACGCGGGCGACTCTGGGGCCTCGACGATCACCGCGGTCGCCGCGCCACGCGTTGGGGCGGCGTTGGGGAAAGTGTCCGTCTGGGCGGGCGCGTGGGCTGCGAGCGCTCCCGCGGCGACGAGGATCACGATTGTTCGAAAGAATGACATAACGAGAAGATCGGCGAAGCGGCGTGACAAAACACAAAAAAACGATGGCGCGAATTCACAGGGCCGTCTGAGTCAATCGGCGTGGTTGTCGGGCGAGGTAGTCGGGTCGTCGTCGTCCACCCGCTCGCGGCGCGTCCACGCGCCCACGCCCACCCAGAACCAGCGCACGCCTGCCCAGCAGCTGTAGCAGCCGATGACCGCGGCGATCGCGGTAAGTGCGATGAAAAGTCCGAAGCCGCGGACGGGCCCGCCGCTGATCCACAGCATCTGAACGAGGCGCGCGAACCAATACGCGGCGACGAGGCTCCCGAACCCGAACGCGAAGACGGCCAGCGCGCCCGCGATGGTCTGCGCGGGGTGTTCTGTGTCGTGCGGATGAGGTTTGTTCCACGCGGGCATCGGAACGCTCTTTCGCGGCCCCGTCTCACGGCGCTCCAAAGCAGAGAACCGGATCGCCCGTCGCCCGGAGTGGCCGGTACGCGAACGCGTCGGCCCGTCTCACACGTCGATCGTCTTCACCTCGAGCGCGTGGTCTTCGATGAACTTGCGCCGGCGCTCCACGTCCTCGCCCATGAGGGTCGAGAACATCTCCTCGGCGGCGGCGGCCTCGTCCCAGTTCACGCGGAGCATGGTGCGCTTGGTCGCGTCCATCGTGGTGTTGGCCAGCTGGTCGGGGTCCATCTCGCCC
>CAYVSR010000190.1:0-6090 GCA_964453125.1 uncultured Phycisphaeraceae bacterium
CCGTGTTCGGACAGGATGTGACCTACGGCAATCCGGGGTACGACGTCGACGACGACTTAGACCAAGATGGTGAAATCCTGTTCGCGGACTACAACCTGCTGCTCGGCAACTACGCGGTGAACCTCGCCGAGGGGCGCGTGTCGATGCAGACGATCGGCAACACGGTCGGCTACTGCGGGTACCTCTACGATCCGGCGATTGACCGCTACTGCGTGAGGTTTCGGTGGTTTGACGCTAGTACTGGACGATGGCTTAGCCGTGACCCGGCTGGATATGTCGACGGTTTGAATCTGTTCGAGTACGTCTCGTCCAACAGTCTCCGCTTCGTTGACCCATTTGGTTTGGGCGTAAGTGGCAAACCTCCCGCCGGATCAGCTCCACCCTCGTACCTGCCGAGTCCGCCTAAGGTTGGCAATCCGGGCGATTGGAAATGGCACCCAGAGGGCCGGTGGGAGAATCCCAACATCGGCAACAGTGTCCCCCGCCCAGCAGGCAAGGGTCTGCCCGCCCATCACGACCTTACGCCAAACATCCCGCGGCAGTTCTTCAAAGAACACGGCATTGAACTTCCAAAGGGCAAGAAGTCAGTCAACGTTGACGCTGATGGAAACTTCTATATTCCGTCCAAGAAAGGCTACAAGATTGGTGGCAAATTGAATTCGTTTCTGATTCTCATCGGCGCAACGTTGTGGTTGAGCGACATTGGCGATGTGATCGCCGACGACACCAGCGGCTGCCATTCGTTGTTTGCCTCGCTTGAAGCGGGCAAATGCAATGACCGAGCGGCGGATGACTGCGCTGCCGACTTGGAGGATCGGGGCATGGGTCCTTCTGCGCTGAATCTTCGGAATTGGTATCTTGAGATCGTCAAGCCAAAGTGCGCGCCTTGTGATCAAGGCAAGGAGGACCCGTCTGGAGCACCCCCGAAGAGCATCTCGTCGCCAACTCACCCGACTCCTCCGGGACCGTCACGGACCTAATACACGTCAAACACATGGATTTCATGAACCACACAACGCTCATTGACGCTGGTCATCTGACTGTTACGATCCGCCGACTGGATGAGAATTGGTCCAGCTTCGAGCTTCACATTGCACCGGGCGATGTTCCTGACGAAGAATGGTCGATCGAACGCACCGAAGCTGCTCGGGCACTCTGTCCTCACCCAAGCGAAAGCGACGACATTGAGCACCTAATTCGTACTCAGGTGTGGAACTCTATGTGTGACTTCCTGCGAACAAACCACCCTGCTGGTTTTCATGCTCGGCTCGGAGGGGAAGGCTGGACGATCGACGGTCCGGCGCCGATCTTTCATTTGTTTCCTCATCTGTCCAAGCTGAAGAACGCGAATCTGTGGATTCCAGAAATCACTCGTTCTAGGGACGAAGACCAAATGTGGCTGGGGGCGTTCGTCCTTGAGCCAAATAGCGATCCGCTCCATCAACTGTGTACATTAATGACCAGCTGTTGCGAACTCAGCGTCTACTCCCTGTGGTCCGCCAGGCCATGTGCTCCTGATGTTGCCTCCCTGCTGTATGGCAATCGCCAGCCAAATCAGCCGTTTCAGCTCGACGTTGCACAAGCTTTGCCATATTTGTCTTTTGCGTTGTTTTGCACACAATTTGACGATGCTCAACTGATATGGGGTGTGTATTCACATAGCATGGCGGCTCTTGCTAATCGCCTACTGTCTCAGACGCATACAGAGTCATAGCTTTTTGTGCGAAGCTTTTCGTGCGAACCATATCTCTGCGTTCACGCAAGTTCGTTCTGTGGAAAGTACACAATCACTGAGCGCGGCGAGGCAGTGCCATTATCGCCGGAATCGCAAGGGAGTAGCAGGTGCTCAATCTGTCCACCAGTCTGCGAGACGTCTGTAGGCTTCGATCGGACGTCGATCTCGTCGATGAGGAGCTTGATGCGACGGCGATGCCTGAACAACCTGCGCGTGGCCTCACGACGCATGTTGCGTCTACCATGATCCTATTGATGGGCTGCAGTTCGTTCGGCTTTGCCGGTCCCGCGCCCGAAGCGATCCCACAAGTGGTGGTTCAGTCGTTGAAATGGCTCGGTCTCGACCCCCCGCGATTGAGTGCGGCAGGGCTTGCTGGCGAGTCAGCAGTTGCGTTCATGTCGAGCAGCCTGACGCCTGCGCCGCTCGACGCGGCGCTCCGAGCAGAGGCGTCACTAGCTCAAGCTGCCGCGTCGGCTTCTTTGGCCGAGCATGCGATCGCGGCTTCGGGAACGACACCCGCGCGTGCTGACGCTTTCGCGTCAACGCGGTCCCTGCTCGCGGCCACCTCGGTGGAACGTGACACCCGGCTCATCGCAGCAAGAGAGCAGGTCTCGGTTTCCCTCACAGGTTCCGTCGACGCGAACGCTGGCGTCATTGCGCGGCAGGCGATGGCTAAGCTCGGCCGTGACCTGCCAGCGGAGTGGTGCGCCCTTGCTGTCTCTCCAGACGACCTCGCAACGCTCGAGCGAGCCGCGCGCAAGGCCCGTCTCGGTCGCGAACTCACTGAGGCGGAAGCGACGGCGGTCGCTGCAGCGGAGTCTGCTCCCATCGTGACGATTGCCCGGCAACGGATCGACGCAAACGCCGCCGCGATCCGGGAAGTGCTCGTGCACGCGCAGTCCCTGCCGTCCGCTCCGTGAGAGGCGCGTCCTAGCTTCTGATCACCTTGCCCATCTTCTGTCGTCAGAATCAGACCGCCGGCCGCACGCGAGAGTACATCCCCGTCAGGCGGCAACATCGTGAAGATTCCATGTCGGCATGAATCGCAACTTTCGACTGATCGCGATGGCATCCAGATTGAGCTTGGCGGACGACTGGCCACATGGCATGACCACGATCCTCAATGATGATGCCGTAAGCCGTCGCCATGCGGCGGGGATGAATCCCCCGCCGCCAGCCTCCCAGTGCGCGCGAAGCCGCCGGCGTAGGTCGACCGTGCTCCCAACAAAGAGGTGTTCATCGTCCGTCCGCACTTCGTAAATCCCCGGTTCGTTTGGAACAGACTCAGGATTGAATCTACCAACATCAACCGAGCGAGACCCCAGCGACGGCGATTCTTCAACCCGTCGACGGGCGCGGGCGCTGCCCAACTTCCGAAGTCGAATCAGCCCCAGTCGCATCAGGTAGGCCTGCCGCGACTCATCGGCGATAACGGGCGCCGGGAGCATCGTCTGCGCCGCCTCGTCGAACATCTCCCTTAGATGTGGATCGCAGAGGATTCGATCGATGCTTGGTTGCGCCCCTCGCCTAGCCGCGACCTGTAGCTGGACGTAGCGGCCCGCGAGCTCACACGCGTGCGAAATCCGATCGGCCGTCTCCGGATCGAGCTGCTCGACCGTCTCACGTGCGCACCCGGTCATGAAGCCCGCCTTGCGGGCGTTCAGGAGGGCGTGGTTAAGTTCTCGATCAGGCACTCCCGCGCCCAGCGCTCGGCATCGCGCGAGGAACTCCTGGTTCACTTGCGGGTGACTCACGACGTGATCCTCGGGCAGCGGCCTGTACAGCGAACCCCAAGCGGCTCGCACCACGGCGAAGAGATCCCCCCGGCGTCGTAACTCCAGGCAACCGCCTCCGCCCAACTCAAAGAGGCAGGGCTGAGGCTGAGACGCCGCGACGGCCTCTTCATTCGCCCACGACGGCGCCGCGTGGCGGACTTCGAATCGCTCCCGCTGCTTCAAGTCCGCCGCGATCGCTTGGCGAATCTCGTGCGCCATCTGAGACCTCTCCTCCGAACTCAGAGGGGCATCCGGAAGCGGGATCGAATCCTCCGCGTCATCCGCGCTCGACGCGAAGGGCGACGGCCGCATCGCAGCGGCTTCGAGCAAGAGCGTTCGCAGACTGACCGGCTCCTGGCGTGGCATCACCCGTATCTCCACTCGTATATTCTGCAAAGTCTTGATCCATACCGAGCGCCTCACGGAGCGCCGTCTTGGCGCGGGCGAAGCGCTGAACTATGACCTCGCGGGTTACCCCCAGCTCCTCTGCGAGCACGCGGGCGTAGTCTCGTTGTCCCCAAACCGCGTAGGCCATACACGCTTGCTTCTGATCTCGTGGGAGCTTGGCGACCGCCTTCCACAGTTTGGCCGCTCGCTCCTCTCGTTCGAGAGGGTTGCTTGGCCCGACCTCCGGCGCCGCGTCCGCGAGCTCTTCGAGGTCCGGACGAAGCCGTTCGAAGGACCGGTCGCGGTTGCGAAGATACGCCCGGGCGGCGGTCCTCGTCGCGTGCTTGAGGTAGGTCTCCGCGCCTGACCTGGTGGGGTCGTAGCGGCCCATGCGCTGGAAGACCCACGCGATCCCGTCGCAGAGGCACTGACGGCGTTCCTCAGGGCTCAGCCGTCGCCGAAACTCGATCCTCAATCCCGTGATCGCAGCGTCCCCGTACTGCTCCAGAAGGAGCTCGATGGCGACAGGGTCGCCACGCGCGAGGCTGTGCTCGAGTGGGGAGATCGCCCGGGCGGAGGTGCTTTGACGAGTCATGGTCTGGGCCTCCAAAGTAGCCTCATCACCCCCTATGGCGCTTCCCCCGCTACCGATGACGCCAATTTGAAAAAGAAAACAATTTCCTCCTCCGCGTAATCGATCGGGCCTTCGGCGCCAAGAGACTGCGTCGAGCGACCAGCCCCGGGGGTTCCGGGAGGCCCGTGCGACCGGGACCGGCCCCGATTCGCCGCGGAGGTACGTCGCCATGCAGCAGGGACTTCAGGACACGGAGGGGGTCGTTCGCACGTTCGGGTTCACGATCTCGATCGAAGGGACGGAGCACCAGTGGAACGGGCCAACCATCACGACCGAGGATATCGCCCGACTGGGAGGATGGGACCCGACGGTCGGCGTCGTCGCCGTTGATCAGGACAACGTGGAGCGCACCCTCGCGCCTGGCGAGGTGCTTCCCCTCGCACTCTCTCTCGGCACGACCTTCGGTCGGCGGATCCGCTTCAAGCGGGGGTTCACACGAGTGGAGCGCCTCCAGGCCGAGTTCGACCTGCTCCGGGAATCCTTCCCCGATCTTGAAGTCAGCGGGGACTGGGTCCTGGTTCCTGGGTACCCCATGCCGGAAGGATGGGCGCCGAGCCCCGCGCGCCTCGCCTTTGTCGTCGCTGAGGGATTCCCGGGGGCCCCGCCGTACGGGATCTTCGCGCCCAGCGAGACCCGCTTCCGCGGTCAGATGCCAGCCAACTTCACCGAGAAGGCCACGCAGCCTGTGCCGTTCTCCGGCGCGTGGGGGATGTTCAGCTGGACGGCGGACGACGACTGGCGCCCCACGACCTCTGTGCGGTCGGGCGCGAGCCTGCTCCGCTTCGTGCTGAGCGCGCACACGAGGTTCAAGGAGGGAGTCTGACGTGACTCCGGTCTCCATCCGGATGGACGATGCGGAGTTCGCCAAACTCCGCGCCCACCTCGTGCGCCCCGGCAGCGACATCGAGGAAGCCGCGTTCCTCTTCGCGAGGTTCCACCGCGGCGAGGCGGACGACGCGTTCGAGGTCATCGAGTGGGCGCCGGTCGAGACGGCAGGCTTCGTCACACGGTCCGCCTACTACCTCGAGCTCACCGACGCGACCCTCGCAGCCGCGATCAAGCGCGCGCACGATCTGGACGCCTGCCTGATCGAAGCGCACTCGCACCCGACCCAGGAGCGTCTCTGCTTCTCGCACAGCGATGTGGCGGGCTTCGAGGATTGCGTTCCCCACGCGCTCTGGCGTCTCAAGCGGCGCCCGTACGCGGCGATCGTCATGGGCGCCGGGGGGTTCGACGGCCTCGCCTGGACGGAGGGCGAATTCACCGCCCGCCGGCCCATCGCCTCGATCGTGACGCCGGGCCAGACGGTGCCCGCGTCGGGCCGCACGCACCCACGATGGGAGGAGCTCCATGCCCACCGACCGCTTTGACCGCCAGATCGACCTCTTCGGCGCCCAAGGCCAGGAGCGCCTCCGCGCGACCCACACCGCCATCGTCGGCGTCGGCGGCGTCGGAAGCTTCGTCGCCCAGGGGCTCGCGCTCCTGGGCGTGGGCGCGATCACGTTGATCGACGCCGACGAACTCGCCGAGACCAACCGCAACCGGCACGTGTGCGCCCG
>CAYVSR010000191.1:0-6074 GCA_964453125.1 uncultured Phycisphaeraceae bacterium
GGGCGATTCCTCGGAGCGAGGGAGGGTTGACGCGGGGGGTAGGATTTGGCGCCGGGCCGCGGAGAGGCGGGCCGGCAAGGGGCGGGTTTCGGCGAGCGCCGAGAGGGGCGACAAGGGCATGTGCGGCATCGCGGGAGTGGTGGCGGCGGATCGCGACAGCGCTGAGCGCGGCGTGCGCGCGCTGCTGTGTCGCATGGTCCATCGCGGGCCGGACGACGAGGGCGTGGAAGTCCTGAACGCCGGGGGGCCGACGGTGGCGCTGGGCCAGCGCCGGCTGGCGATCATCGACGTCTCGCCCGCGGGGCACCAGCCGATGGTTCACCCCGAGACGGGCGACGTGCTGACGTACAACGGGGAGATCTACAACTACCTCGAGTTCCGCCGGGCGCTGGAGGCGGAGGGCGTGCGCTTCCGGGGGCACAGCGACACCGAGGTGATGCTGCACGCGTTCGTGCGCTGGGGGCCTCGGGCGATTCTGGAGAAGGCCGCGGGCATGTACGCCGTGGCGTTCTTCGAGCGCAAGACGAACCGGCTGCTGCTGGCGCGGGACCCGATGGGGATCAAGCCCCTGTTCTTCGTGCGCTCGGGGCGGGGGTTCGCGTTCTCGTCGGAGATCCGGCCCTTGCTCGCCGCGGGGTACCTGTCGCCGGAGATCAACCCCTCGGGGATGGCCACGGCGCTGGCGTACGGCGCGGTGCAGCGGCCCGCGACGTTCTTCAGCGGCATCCACTGGTTCACTCCGGGGTGCCACCAGTGGCTCACCATCGAGCCCGACGGGCGCCTGCGCGAGGGCCCGATGGAGCGCCACTGGGACTACCCCGCGCTCGACGAGCGGATGGACGAGGACGAGGCCGTCGAGCGCGTGCGCGCGACGCTCGACCTGAGCGTGAAAGAGCACATGATCGCGGACGTGCCGGTGGGGGTGTTCCTCTCCAGCGGCCTCGATTCGACGATTATGGCGGGCCTCGCGCTGCGACACACGGACCGGCTGCGCACCTTCACCGTGGGCTTCGCGGACGCGCCGGACCTGAGCGAGTCGGGCCTCGCGGGCCAGACGGCGGCGAAGTTCGGCGTGGAGCACCGCGACATTCAGATCACCGGCGACCAGGCGCTGGCCGAGACGGAGCGCTGGATCGACTCGCTCGACCAGCCGAGCGTGGACGGGCTCAATTCGTACGTGATCAGCAAGGCGGTGCGCGGCGCCGGGATCGTCGTGGCGCTGTCGGGCCTGGGTGGCGATGAACTGTTCGGCGGCTACTCGAGTTTCGTGGACGTGCCTCGATTCGAGGCGGCGCTAGGCCGGCTGGCGTGGGCGCCGGCGGGGGTGCGCGCGTGGCTGCTGGGGCTGGCGGCGTCGCGCCAGAGCGAGACGGTGAAGCAGAAGGTGCGCGAGATGGCGCACCTGGGGCCGGACCCGCTCGCGCTCTATCTGCACCGGCGGAGGCTGATGTCGAACCGGCGCCTGCACGCCCTCGGGCTGGACGCGAACAAACTCGGCCTGCACCCCTCGTTCATCACGCACGAGTCGGCCGAGCGGGCGATGGCCCACGGCGCGGCGGACACGGTGGCGGCGGTGTCGCGGTGGGAGAGCAAGTTCTACATGCGGAACATGCTGCTGCTGGACTCGGACACCAACGGCATGGCGCACTCGCTGGAGATCCGGGTGCCGATGCTGGACCTGCGGATGCTGAACCTGGCGCACTCGATCCCCGGGCGGGTGCGCCTGCCCTCGCCCCGGGTGGCGAACAAGCACCTGCTGCGCGTGGCGTTCGCGAACATTCTGAGCGAGCCGCTGCTCAAGCAGAAGAAGAAGGGGTTCACGCTGCCGATCCGCCGGTGGATGGTCGGGCCGATGCGCGACATGTGCGAGTCGTCGGTCTCGAGCGTCGAGCGGAGCGGCCTGGTCGAGGCTCGCGAGGTGCGTGCCGTGTGGGACGCCTTCCTGCGCGAGCCGGAGACGCAGGTGTGGTCCAGCGCGTTCATGCTGGTGGTGCTGGGGCGCTACATGCAGCGGATGCGGGCCATCGCGGCGGAGGCGCCGAGCCACGCGGGCGAAGCGGCGCGGGTCTGAGCGGCGTTTTCGCGAGCGCACGAATCGCGGCGCTTCAGGCCGGCTTCCAGGCGCCGATGTGGTTGCGGTCGAGGCGGCGCTGGTTGGTGAAGCCGCAGTCGTGCAGGTGCTTCTCGATGCGGAGCGGCGCGTCCGGGTTGTTGTTCTTCGCGAAGATGGTGTAGTGCATCTCGACGATGACGCAGCGGCACGCGGGGTCGCGGAGCGTCCGGTCGAGGCCCAGCAGGGTGTCCTCCTCGAAGCCCTGCACGTCGATCTTGACGACGGTGGGCACGGCGAGGTTCTGCTCGCGCCGCAGGTCGTCGCCGCGCATCACCTCGACGGCGGGCGAACCCGGGGGCGCATCGCGCACCACGCGGAGGTCGCCCTCGAGCCCGTCCGACCCGGTGATCATGCGGAGGGTGGCGCGCTCCTTGCCCAGCGCGAAGGGCATCGCGCGCACGTGCGTGAAGCCGTTGAGTGCGATGTTCTCGCTGAGACGCTCGAAGCACCAGGGCATGGGCTCGAACGCGAGCACCTCGCCCGGCGCCGGGACGGCCTTGCCGAGCAGGACGGAGTACATGCCGACGTTGGCGCCGACGTCCCACACGACCTTGGCGCCCCCGGAGCCACCGCCCCCGCCCTGGCCGAGCCCCTCGATCACGGCGCGCATGATGTGCTCCTCGGGCGCCGAGACGTAGTGGGCGTACTCCTCGGCGTTGCGCACGCCCATCACGGCGGAATAGCCCACGGCGCTGAGGGTGGCGCGGGTGGGGCGCGTGCGCTCATACTCCGCGCGGAGTTCGCGCCGGCGCGCCTCGACCTTGCGGCTGAGGAACCGCACCAGCGGACCACCAAGCCCGGACTTGCGCACGCCGGCGCGGAGGAGGAGTTCGAGACGGTTCATGAGGGCGGGGGCTCCGGCGGCGCTGGGAAAATGCTGTAAGACGTGGATGGTATCGGCCGGAATCCGAGGACGGTGAAACGACTGCCGGCTCGCAGCGAGGCGCGCGGTTCGCGCCGCTGCCTCATCCCAGCCTGCACACGTACGCGGTCTCGAACGCGGGCGCGGGCAGCTTGATGCTCATCTTGAGTTCGAGGTCGAGTTCCTCGACGATCGACAGGCCGCAGGTGGTGAAGAACTCGCGGACCTCTTCGAGGGAGCGGAAGAGGAAGAGGTGGTCGGGCGCCTCGATGTTGACGACGGTGGTGATGAACCAGAGCGTCTCGCGCGTCGCGTGGCGGGCGAGCATGCGGAGCATCGCGCCCGGGTCGGGCAGGTGCTCGATGACCTCGGCGACGACGATGCGCTGGAAGGGCTCGGCCACGCCCGCCAGTTCCTTCTGCGCGTCGGTCTCGATGACGCGGTGGCGCCCGCGCACGCCCGGGCCCGCGGCGCCGAGCACGGCGTTGGTGTACGCGACGGAATGGGGCGAGATATCCAGCCCGAGCAGCGTGTTGGCGGGGTTGGAGCGCACCTGCTCGAGCGCCAGCCAGCCGTGGCCGGGGCCGATCTCGAGGCACGTGCCGGGCGGGGCGACGCGGGTGTATCGCTCGATGTACCAACGGAGGAGGCGGTGGTGGTTGGGCCAGGAGATGTAGGTGAGCAGGAGCCCGTCGAGGTACTGCTGCATGGTGGAGGCGTTGCCGTAGACCTCGGCGAAGACCTTGTCGTAGTCCTTGGCCTTGTATTCGGCGGCGCCGGCCTTGGCGAACTGCATCTGGAGTTTGAGAAACTCCATGGAGTGGAACTGCAGGCCGCGGACGGCTTGGGCGACGCGCTCGGCCTCGGGGAGAGGCGAGATGGCGCGCATGGCGGTCCAGACCTCGTCGGCGAGGCGGATGTACTCGGGGAGCATCGCGGGCTCGAGGTACGCGAGCATGGGCTTGAGGAGCCACTCGTTGCGCGTGTAGAGGGCCTCGAGGATGGGCCTGCTGGCGCCGGCGCCGGGAGCAGTGTCGAGCGCGGCGGCGATGTCGGTGTAGGTGACCATGCGTCCTCGCGGCGTTGGGTGGGAAGAGCGCGGGCCGATCAGCCCTGGGAAGCCTTGGCGATGATCTGCTCGACCGCGCCGAGGGTTTTCATCTTGTCGATGTCCTCGGGGTTGATCTGCACGCCGAAGGTCGCCTCGAGCGCGAGCACGAGATTGAGGTGCTGGACGGAGTCCCAGTTCTCGACCGTGTCGGGAGAGGAGGCGGGGGAAAGGGAGGAGGGAGAGACGCCGAAGACGTCGGCGGCGACCTCGATCACCCGGGATTGCAGGGGCTGGCTCATGCGGGAGGGAGGATATCCGACGACCGGCGCGCGTCGCGGGCGTGACGCTGGGCGCGACGCCGCCGGTCGGATCCATCGATGCGGGGCGGGGAATGGCGCAATCGCGCGGAGTTGGCGCGAATCTCACGCTCGGCGCGGGCGCGCGGACCGCGCTCGACCTATGATTGAGGATCGCGATGACCTTTGCTGGCCAAGACCGCCGTCGGCGAATGCCAGCGTCAAAGGATCGCGCCAAGGTGAACGCACCGTGCAGACAGAACACACCGGGCCCATCGGCCCGATCGTCGGGAACGAGGGTGGGATGGGTGCGAGGCTGCTGAGGGACGCGAAGGGCGAAGAGGGGGGGGCGCCGTTCAGGCTGAAGGTCTGGTATTTGCTGGCGATCACCCTGCCGCTGGCCGGGCTGGCGGCGGGGCTGGCGCTGCTGTGGCCGCTGGGCTTCGGGTGGGTGCAGGTGGGCCTGCTGGTGGTGATGTACACGCTGACGGGGCTGGGGATCACGGTGGGGTACCACCGGCTTTTCACGCACCGCTCGTTCGAGACGAACCGGTTCATGACGTTCGTCATCGGGGCGCTGGGGTCGATGGCGGTGCAGGGGCCGATCCTGACGTGGGTCGCCACGCATCGGAGCCACCACCAGCACAGCGATGATCACGACGATCCGCACTCGCCCAACATTCACGGCAAGGGGCTGCGCAACGTGATGCGCGGCTGGTGGCACTCGCACATGGGCTGGATGCTGCGCCCGGACTATCCGAACCTCGAGCGCTACGTGCCGGACCTGAAGCGAGATCGCCTGGTGCGCTGGCTGAGCGCGACGTTCCCCCTGTGGGTTGCGCTCGGGCTGCTGATCCCGGCGCTGCTGGGCGGGCTGCTGACGATGTCGTGGACGGGCGCGCTGCTGGGCTTCCTGTGGGGCGGGCTGGCGCGGGTGTTCCTGATCCATCACGTGACGTGGAGCATCAACTCGGTGTGCCACCTGTGGGGGGCGCGGCCGTTCGAGAGCCATGATCTGAGCCGCAACAACGCGGTGTTCGGGATCCTTGCGTTCGGTGAGGGTTGGCACAACAACCACCACGCGTTCCCGACGTCGGCGCGCCACGGGCTGCGCTGGTGGGAGATCGACACGAGCTACCTGGTGATCAGGGGCTTGGAGGCGATCGGGATGGCGCGCCGGGTGCGTGTGCCGACGCGGGAGCGGATGGAGGCGGCGCGTCGGGGCGGGGCGAAGGGCTGAGGAACGGAGCCTGCTGAGGAACGGAGCCGCGACCGTGAGGGAGCGGTCTTCAGCGCTTGCGGGCGCGATTGCTCAGAGACCGCTTCCTGACGGGCGCGGCTCCGTTATTCGCACATGCTCCGTTGTTCGCAGCAAGATCAGAGTCGCGCGATCCAGGCGGGCCAGGCGAGGTCGTCACGGCGGGCGAGGTCGAACTGCCAGCGGCTGCCCTTCTCTGACTTCTCAGCCTCGACGAACTTGTGCTGGGCGTAGAAGTCTTTGGCGGGGGCGTTCTTTTTCGTGGGCAGGAACCAGCCGCTGAGCGTGGCGGCGCCGGCGTTGCGCGCCTCGTCGGCGAGGAAGGCGAGGAAGGCGGTCTCGATGGTGCGCCCGATGACGCGGCAGGAGAGGAGGAGCGTGTCGATGTCGCAGACGATTGGCGCGCTTGCCGGGCCCGCGGACCCCGCACCAGTCGCCCATTCGGGCGACAACCTCTCCCCGGCGCCCCGGGCGAGGGGGTCCGCGGCGCCCGC
>CAYVSR010000192.1:0-4735 GCA_964453125.1 uncultured Phycisphaeraceae bacterium
CGGCGCGACGGTGACGAAGCGCGCGGGGTTGTGAGGCGGGGGTGCTTTCGCGCGCCCGTCAGAGCCCGGAGCGGCAGCGACGGGAGCAATCGCGCCCGATGACGTGATCGAGCGGCTGCGCGTGTCGGGGGGCGAGCCCCCCGACTGCCCCCCGGAAGTCGCAGAACGCGAGAGTCGCTCGGGTGTCGTGAGCCGCGAGCGCTGCGAGCGCGGTCGGCAGTTGGCTGCATTGCGATTGCGTTCCGGGATCGGGTGTCCGGTCGCTGCCGCTCCCGGCTCTGACGGAGGGGCTGAGATCTGCGCGGGACGCACATCGCCCGCGCTCGCGGACTCGCGGCTCACCGGCGTTGATGGCGGTGATTTCGCACGCGAGTCAACGGCGTGTCCGCTACACTCGCGCGACTCATGAACGCGAGACAGGGCAGCGTGGCGGTCGGCGGCGTGGCGCGGGGGGAGGTCGCGTGGATGTCGCGCCTCGCGGGCAAGTTCGTCGTGTTCGACGGGCCCGACGGCTCGGGCAAGAGCACGCAGCTCAAGGTGTTCACCTCCGCCGCGCGCGAGGCGGGGCTCACGGTGCGCGAGGCGCCCGACCCCGGCGGCACCGCGGTGGGCGACCGCGTCCGCGCCATCCTGCTCGACCCGATGCACCAGGAGATGTGCGTGCGAGCCGAGGCCATGCTGTACATGGCCAGCCGCGCGCAGCTGGTCGATCAGGTCATCCGCCCGGCGCTGGCGCGGGGCGAACTGGTCATGGGCGATCGGTTCGTCTCCAGCACGCTGGCGTACCAGGGCACCGCGGGGGGGCTGACGCCGGGCGAGATCATGTCGGTGGCGCAGGTGGCCTGCGGCGAGGTCTGGCCGCACCTCACGGTCGTGTTCGACGCGGACGAGCGCACCGCGACCAAGCGTCTCTCGCCGCTGCTCGACCGCATGGAGCAGAAGGGGGCGGAGTTTCACCGGCGGGTGCGCGCGGGATTCCTCGCGCAGGCCAAGGCGGACCCGACGCGCCACGCCGTGGTCGACGCGGGTGGCGAGCAAGCGGAAGTCACGGCGCGGCTGATGCTGGCGGTGCGCCGCTGGGCCGAGGCGCGTTCGTAACGAGCGACGCTCAGCCCGCGGGTTTGCCAACGATGATGATGGCTCGGCGCACGATCACTCGGTCGTTGATGGGGCCGAACGCGCCGGGCTCGACCGTGATGGAGAGTTCGCGCCCGGCGGCGGGCACGGCGAACTCGATCGACGGTCGCTCTTCCGAGAGACGCTCGCGCAGGGCCTCGACGCCGTCGATCCGCACGACGAACTCGCAGTCGCCCCAGGGGCGCGAGGCGCCGGGCAGCACGGCGCGGGCGGCGAAGCGGCGGGCATCGGCGGGCAGGGCCCACGTCACGCTCATGGGGCCGGGCAGTTCGATGTCGCGGGCGCGGAGGGGCGCGGTGTCGGCGTCGGGCGCGAAGGCCGAGCCGGGGCCCGGGATCGGGCGGAAGTCGGCGCGGTCGCCCTCGGGCGCCTGCGAACGCGGCGTCAGCGAGGCGAGGGGCACGATGCGCGAGGCGTCGAACGCGACCGCTTCGACCGCGCCGATCGCGTAGCGCGCAGACTGGCTCTCGGCGAGGCGGATGGCCACGGCGCCCTCGCCCTCGGGCTCGATGGACGCGACCGACGCGACCGTGCCGCCGTCGAGCCAGACGAACTGGCCGCGCATGGGCGAGGCGGGGTGGGCGGTGCGCACCGCGACGACGCGCTCGGAGGGGATGGCGACCGGGCCGGCGTCCGTCTCGACGGAGACGGGCTCGCCCAGCGAGAGCAGGAAGCCGGTGATGAGGTCGCCGTTGGAGAGCAGCACGGCGTCGCGCGTGTCGGACGCGGCGTCGGCGCTCGCGCCGATGGGCGACTTCGAGAGGGTGTTCTCGTCGAGCACGACGGAGGCGACCGCGTCGAGTGGGAACGCGACGCGCCCGAGGCGCGGGTGGCGCCAGACGAGCGTCTCGGCGCCGTCCGCCGCGGCGCGCTGACCGGGGAAGCGCTGCCCGTCGGTGAGCACGAGCAGGCCGGTGTACGCGCGGGTGTCGAGGCCGGGCGCAGGGGGCGCGCCGAGGCGCGGCATGAGGGAGGGTCGCGGGTCATCGACCGGCAGCAGCGCGACGAGCGCGCCCGTGGGGATGCGCCGGGTGCGCCCGCTCTCGTCGGTGAACGAGACGGACTCGGAGTCGATCGCGGTGAGGGTCACGCGCTGGGGGCGGAGGTCGAGGTCGAGCAGGATGCGCTCGGCGTTGTCGGCGGCGTGCGCGGGGGCGCACGCGCCCAGCGCGCCGGCGGCGAGCGCAGCGCGGAGCACGAGAGCGAGGCGGCGGGATGGCGGGCGCGGGGTCATTTCTGGAAGATCGGCAGGTATCGCTTGGGCATTTGCAGAATGATGAGCGCCATCGACGTGCCGTAGGGCGCCCCGGCCTGGCGGTCCTGCCACGAGCCATCGCCCTCCTGATCGGCGATCAGCTGGTCGCGGATCGCGGGCCACCACTTCTCCCAGTGCTCGCCCCCGGCGAGGTACATGGCCTGCACGGCGTAGTACGAGCCGTAGAAGAAGTGGGCCTTGTTGGTCTGCTCCTGCGACGGGAAGAAGTTCTGGTTGAGGTAGTCGAGGCCGGAGGTGATGGCGTCGTCCTTGTAGATGCCGGCGTAGTAGAGCGCGGCGACGCCGGCGGCGGACCGCGCTTCGCCCGAACGCCCCGAGGTGAGTTGGTACTTGAACCCGCCGTCGGGGTTCTGGCACTTGCGGACGTACTCGACGGCGCGGTCGATGGTTGCGCGGGGGATCTCGATGCCCGCGTTGCGCGCGGAACGGAGGGCCATGATCTGGCAGATGGTGACGGAGATGTCCGCGTCGTAGGGGATGGGGTTGTATCGCCAGCCGCCCTCGTCGTTCTGCGTCTGGACGATCAGGCGGCAGGAGCGCGAGAGGGCGTCGTGCACGCGCGCCGAAAGGGCGGTGTCGCCCCCGCCGGCCGTCATGCCGTAGATCTCCCCGAGGAAGAGCGCGGCGAACCCGTGGCCGTACATGGGCCCGTGGTTGGTGTCGGCGGCGAGGAGGCCGGTCTCGGCGACGTTGTCGAGGATGAAGTTGAGGCCGCGCGAGACGTTGTCGGCGTACGGGCCGCGCCCGGGGAGGTTGCCGTCGCCCATGAGGGCGATGCAGGCGAGCGAGGTGATGGCGACGTGGCGCCGGTACTGGCCCGAGCCGAAGGAGCCGTCCTCGAGCTGCTCGTTGGCGAGCCACGCGAGCCCCTTGGCGACGGCGGCGTCGAGCGCGGGGTTCATCTCGTTCTCGACGACGACGTTCTCGGCGGTCTGGTGCTCCTCGGGCAGGATGTCGCGTGAGACGGCGGGGCCGGGCTCGGCGCCGTCGGGCTGCGCGGGGGCGTCGGGTCCGGGGGCGGGGGCTGGTCCGGGGGCGGGGGCTTCGTCCTGCGCGGGCGCCAGCGGCGCGAGCATGGCGAGCGCGAGCAGCGGCGCGAGGAGGGCGCGGCGGGTGCGGGGGCGTGTCATTCGCGGGGTTTCTCCTCGGCGAGACGCCGGTAGTACTCCTGCGTCAGCGCGTCGTAGAGATTGCTGAACCGGTCGCCCATGCCCTGCAGCAGCGACTCGCGCACGCGCTCGGGGAGGGAACCCCATGCGGCGACGGCGGCGTCGAGCGCTTCCTTATTGAGCGCGCCGGTGCGCAGCCCGGGGGGCGTGACCTCGCCCTGGTTGTCGCCGGCGGCGGCTTCTTTCTGTTGCTGTTGCTGCTGCTGCTGGCGCTGCTGCTGCTGGGGCGTGGGGTTCTGCTGCTGGTCCTTCTGGCTCTGCGACTGGGACTGCGAGGAGGATTTCTTGTTCTGCTGCTCGCGTTCCTTCGCGGCCTCGATCAGCGCATCGAGGCGCCGGATGATTTCTTCCTGCGTGCGCTGCGTGTCCACGCCGGCGTCGCGGGCGCGGGCCAGGCGCGAGGCGACGTCGGACATCAGCTGCACGGCCTGCTTGAAGTTGTCGTCGATTTTCTTGTCGGTGAGTTTGCGCTCGAGTTCGGTGCGAATGGCGTCCTGCGGTAGCGGCTCGGCGCCGGGGGTTGTGCCGGGGGCGGCGTCGGGGCGCGCTGGCACGGGCGGCAGGCCGAGCAGTTCGTCGAGGCCGGGCAGGGGCTCGGCGGGCTTGGCGGCGTCCTTTTCGGGCGCTTTGTCCGGTGGGGGTGGCGCGGGCGGGGCGCTCTGCGCGAACGCGCACGACGCGAGCAGCATGGGCGCGAGGCGCGTGAGCCGGGTCATGGGACGTTCTCCGGCGGCGCATCGGGCGCGGGCTCGGGCTGGGGCTCGGGGCGCAGGTCGTCGGGGTTGACGGGCGGCGCGGGCTGACCGGGCGGGAGGAGCGTCGGGGGCTTCTCGCGCCCTTCGTTGGTGAGTTCGTCGAGCAACTGACCGGCGAGGTCGGCGAGTTCCTTCTGTTCGGACGCGATGCGCTCGAGGGCGTCGGCGCCGGCGCGGGTCTCACCGGCGAGGCGCGTGTCCTGGGCGACATCGCCCTGCAGGGCGCGCAGAAGGCGCAATTGCTTGAGCGGCGGGAAGAGCTTGCCCTCCTGCCCGCCCGCCTGACCAGAGCCGGAGTCGCCCGCCTCGTCCGCCGCGCCCTCGTTGAAGTCCTTCTTCTTGGCGTTCGAGTCCGCCAGCGCCGCGAGGATGTCGCGCAGGCCCTTGACCGCGCGCTC
>CAYVSR010000192.1:4745-6071 GCA_964453125.1 uncultured Phycisphaeraceae bacterium
GCGGGGGGCACTGCGCCCGCGCGGAGGGAGTCCGCCGCGGCGCCGGTGGCGGCGTCGAGGCGCCGGTGGGCGAACTCGAACACGACGGCCTCGGCGAGTTCCTTGGTGTCGCGGGCGATGGCGCCGAGCGCCTCGCGGATGGCGACCTGCTCCTCGCCGATGGCGCGGATGGCGGCGCGGTCGCGCCGGGAGGGCTGCTCGACCGGGGCGAACGCGGCGGCCTGGTCTCGCGCGCCGGTCTGTCGCTGCAGGAGCGCGGTGTACGCGCGCCGGAGTTCGTTCTTCTGCTGCTCCTGCTGCGCGTCCTCCTGCTGCTCGTCGATGGCGCGGGCCTGGGCGAGCGCCTCGCGGAGACGGGCGAGGCTGTCGGCCTCGGACTCGCGCGCGGGCTGGGCGGCGCTCTGGCGGAGGGCGGTGACGGCCTTGCCCTGCGCCTCCGCCGCGCGGGAGAGCAGCCGGGCGACGGGCGCGACTTCGCGCCCAGCGTTTTGCGCCATGTCGAGCACGCCCGCGGTGTTGCGGTTGAGGGCGATCATGGCGAGATCGAGGCCGGCGAGGACCGGGGGCTGGGGAGCCTCGGGGGCGATGGCGGCGTCGAGTTTCTCGAGTTCGCCGGCCTGCGCCGCGACGAGCGCTTCGATGGAGGGGATGAGGCTGGCCAGTTGCCTGCGCAGCTGCTCCTGGCGCGAGCGCTCACCCTTGTCGAGGTCCTCGAGCATGTCCTGCAAGGCCTGGGCGACCTGCTGCTGGGTGCGCGACGAATCGCCCGTCTGGTTCTGGCGCGCCTGCTGCGCGGCCTGCTCCATCTTCTGCGCGACCTGGTTGTTGCGCGCGGAGCGGGCGGCCTGCTCCATGCCGGCGGCGGCGGCGGGGTCCTGCTTGCGGACCTGCTCGGCGCGCTGCGGGAGTTCTTCCGCGAGCTTGCGCGCCTGGTCGGCGAGTTCTTCCTGTTTGTCCGCCGCGCGCTCGAGGGCGCCGCGCTGGTCGGGGGTGAGCTGCTCGGCGGGGAGGCCGGCGGTGGCGGCGCCGGCGGCGCGGGTTGCCTCGCGGTTGGCGGTCTGCTCGCGGAGCATGCGCTCGATCTGGCGCCGGGCGACCCAGCCGTCCTGCCCGGCGTCAAGCGCCTCGATGAGCGAGGCGAGTTCGTCGCGCACCTGCTGCTGGCGCTCGGCGGCCTGCTCGCCCTGGGCTTCGTCGAGCGGGGCGGCGGCGTCGCGCTGGGCGTCGGCGCCGTCGTCGGGCTCGTTCTCGCGGGCCTCGGCCTCGCGCGCGGCGGCGGCGGCCTCTTCGAGCGTCTGCGATGCCTGCTGGCTGGCCTCGCCGGCG
>CAYVSR010000193.1:0-6018 GCA_964453125.1 uncultured Phycisphaeraceae bacterium
GCGCCGGGCGTGGGTGCCGCCGCGCGCGCGGATCCCACCCCCCCCCCCCCCGCCCCGGGGGGTTGAGTTGGTCGCTAAGCGACAGGTGAGGGGGCGAACGGCAACCGCGCACGTTCACGCCCAGTCACACGACCGGGGGTGGCATGCCCACGGCTCTGCGTGGGCATGGTTCGGCCCACGTGTGTATCGAGCGCACGCGCTCCGGGCCAAGAGCCGCACGCCCGTATCTCGTGCGCGGGCTGCTGATCGGGCTCCCAACCATGCCCACGCGGAGCCGTGGGCATGACACCCTGGCCCGCGGGTTCGGCCGATATGCTGCGCTCGCGAACCATGGAGGTGCGTCCATGCTCCGAGCAATCCTGTCCGTCGCGGCGATGCTTCTCCTGTCCTTGTCGCCTGCGCTATCCCAGCAACCCGCGAGTCCCGCCGCGCAGCCGTCGGGCGCCCCGCCCGAGCGCCTCCGCGGCATCTGGATGATCGATGTTGACGCCGTGCTCGCCGACCCAGCCCTCAAGAACGACAAGGGCGCGAGGTGGTTGGGCATGGTCCCAATCTGGGAGTTCAGCGACGACGGCGTCACCATCTGGACCGTCGGCGGCGCCTCGCATGCCCGGGCTGTGAAATACACGATTGAAGAGAACGGCGACATCACGCTCGAGTGGGGTTCGGCCGCGCAGCCGAAACCGATCCGTATGATCCTGCGCGATGCAACGCACCTCGGCATGCTCGGGGTCATGAGCTGGGCGCCGGACCAGCCGGTTCCCTTCCGACGCCTCCTCGGCCCGGCCGAGAGGACGCCAGAAATCCTTGAGCGAGGTGAGAAAGCGCTGGCGGCGCTTGAGGGCCAGTGGCGCGTCGATGCGCAGGCATTTCGCAACCGCGCCTGGATGAAGCGATTGGCCGAGCCGATGCGCGATGCCGAGGTCCAGGAGTACGGCAGGGTCGGCTTCTGGCTCCGTCAGAATCGCATCTCGTACGACATGGCCGGCGCCGGGGCGTATCAGGTCCTGGGTCGCACCGCAGAGGGCGAGGTCGTCATCTCGGCCGCCATCGAGGCGGAGTTCCGCGAGCCCAACGACCCGAGCATGCAAGTCCTCTGGATCCTGCGTCAAACCGACGACGGCCTGGTCTGGATCACCGATGCCGGCTTCCGCGACTTCCCCTTCCGTCGCGTCGAGGCCGAGAAGCCGCCGAACTGAACTATTTCCCCACCTTGTAAAACGGCAGCGCCACCACCGCCGCCTCCATCATCGCGTCGCGCCCCGTGTCGATTCGAAGCGCCGTGCCCACCGGCGTGAGCGCCGCATCGACGAAGCCCATCGCGATGGGGTAGCCCAGCGTCGGGCTCAGGCACGCGCTCGTCACCTCGCCGACTTCGCCGCCCGCGCCGGCGCCGACGATCTTCATCCCCTGCCGCGCCGTGCGCTTGCCCTCGATCTTCAGGCCGACGAGTTTGCGCGCCGGCCCGCCCGCCGCGGCGGTCTTCTTCAGCGCCTCCATCCCCACGAACATCTCGCCCGCCACGCCGTCCTTCGCCTGGTCCTTGTCGAGCGAGATCGCGAAGTCCACGCCGCAGGAGAGCGCGTTGATCTCCTCGCCAAGCTCGTGCCCGTACAGCGGCATGCCGGCCTCCATCCGCAGCGTGTCGCGCGCCCCCAGCCCCGCGGGCATGACGGGGGAGTTCTCCGCCTTGGGGTCGAAGTCCTTGAGCAACAGCTTCATCGCCATGCCCACGAACGACGCGGGCAGGATCGCCTCCACGCCGTCCTCGCCCGTGTACCCCGTGCGCGACACGATGATCTTCGCGATCATCAGGTTCTTCACGGCGAAGCGGTAGCGCTTGAGCGTCGGGATCTCCTTGCTGAAGTTCCCGATGAGGTCCATCACCTTGGGCCCCTGCATGGCCACCATCGCGGTCTCCTTCGTGCGGTCGTCGATGGTCAGCACGAGGTCCGCCTTCACCTGCTGGAAGTGCCCGAGAAGTTTCTCGCGGTTGCTCGCGTTGACCACCAGCAGGAAGTCGTCCTCGTCCATGCGGTACACGAGGATGTCGTCGCGCACGCCGCCGCGCTCGTTGCACACCAGCGAGTAGCGGCACTGCCCGGCCGTCATGTCGCTGATGCGCCGCGTGCACAGCCGCTCGAGGAACCGCCTCGCGTGGCGCCCCTTGACCGCGACGCGCCCCATGTGCGAGACGTCGAACATGCCGCCGCTGGTCCGCACCTGGCGGTGCTCGTCGATGACCGAGCGGTACAGGATGGGCATCTCCCACCCGGCGTACTCGACCATCTTGGCGCCGGCGTCGAGGTGGAACTGGTGCAGCGGGGTCTTGAGCACGGGTGGTCCTGTGAGAGTTGGGTGCGGAGGGGAAAAGTACCGGAAAGGCGCTCCGCCCGCGTCCGGGTCGCGCCGTGTGCGTCAGGGCGCGCCGCCCGGCCACGCGCAGTTGTCGATCAGCCGGATCGGCCCGCACTCGACCGCGATCAGCGCCCGCGCCGCGACCGCCCGCGCACCGCCGCCCGGCACCGCCAGCAGCGACCGCGCCTCGCGCACCACGGCGTACTGCACGCGCAGCCCCGCGCCCTCCAGGACCTCGCGCATCGCCCCCTCCGCCGCCGCCGGCGTGGCGCACGCGCACGCCCGGCGCAGCGCTGCGGGAACCGCAGCCGCCCGCGCACGGTCCTGTGCGCCCAAGAACCTGTTGCGGCTGCTCAGCGCCACGCCGTCCGCCTCGCGCACCGTCGGGCACGCGACGATCTCCACGCCCGGCGTGTCGCGCTCCGCCATCGCGCGCACCACCTGCAGTTGCTGCCAGTCCTTCTCGCCGAACAGCGCCGCGACGGGCGCCAGGATGTCGAACCGCCGGCGCACCACCTGGCACACACCCGCGAAGTGCCCCGGGCGCCACGCGTCCTCGAGTTGTGGCTCGGTCGCCACCGCGGGCAGCGGGGGGGTCACGTGCGCCGCTCCAGGCGGGTACATCACATCCACCGAGGGCGCGAACACGCAATCTGCGCCTGCGAGCGCCGCCATCGCGGCGTCGGCCTCCAGCGTCTTGGGGTATCGCTCGAAGTCCTTCGGGTCGTTGAACTGCGTGGGGTTCACGAACACCGTCACCACCACCGGCGGGCGCACGCCCGAACCAGCCCGCTCGCGCGAAGCCGCGGCAGCCGCACGGATCAGCGCCTCGTGCCCCGCGTGCAGCGCGCCCATCGTCGGCACGACCACGCCCGCGCGGAACGCAGAAACCTCGTCAATGGTGTGCGCAACGATCACGCGAGCATCGTACGGCGAAGCCCGCCCAACCCTCATCCCCGCGGCAGGTCGCCCTCGCCCAGCAGCCGGAACCCCTTCTTGCGCAGCACCTGACCCGCGAGAATCAGATCGTCCACCGACAGCGCGATCGTCGGCGCCCCGTTCGGACGCAGCATCACCGGGTACGCGAACTGAATATTCAGTTCCGCCGCAAGCAGGTGCCGGCACAGCGAGTGCAGCGTGTGCCCCGGCGTCAGTTCGACGACGATCAGGTCCTTCTCGGCGAAGGGGTACTCGTGCTTGCGCAGCAGGTCGCGCGCGATGCCCGACGCGTTGGGCAACAGCCGCACCACCGCGTGGTCCGACGCCTCGTGCACGTTGATCGCGCACAACTGGCACGCCGCCTCGTCGCTGAACGACTCCACCAGCTCGAGCAGGCGCCCGACCTTGTTCTCAAGGAACACCGAGAACTGGCGTACGCACGGCGTGGCGTAGCCGTGCATTGTCTCGAGCGGGGCGCTCGCCTGGCTCATTCGTCCGATTCCTTCCAGACGTAGGGTTGGTGGGGGTCGAAGGCGGGTGAAGTCTAGCCGCGTTGGCCCCCCCGACGCAACGGTTTTCTCGGACCACCCGTCGGTTTTCGCCCCGCAACGCTCAGAAATGGGTGCGCGTCGCTCTCGCCCGCCCTCAGCGGGTCAGCGCCACCGAGCCCCCCGCGGGCTCCACGATGTCGATGCGCCCCGCGTCCGGGCACAGCCCCGCGCGGGCGCCCTCGCCCAGGAACTTGCCGATCGCCTCGGCGCCGCGCGCCCCGAGGTCCCGCGTCAGGGCGCTCACGTACATGTTCACGAACCGGTCCGCCTGGGCCGAGGTCAGCCCGCGCCCATACGTCATCGCGTGCTTGAGCGCAATCGGCCGCCGGCGCAGCGCGCACTCGATCGACGACCGCAGGATGAACGCCACCTCGCGCATCGAGCCCTCGCCGAACCGCGCATCGAGGTCCCGGCGCACCGCGTTCAGTCCCAGCGGCAGGGGCAGCCCCGTCTTCGCCTTCCACCACTGCCCCACGTCCGCCACCTGGTGCAGCCCGTGCTGGTGGTACGTCAGCTGCCCCTCATGAATCACCAGCCCCGCGTCGAAGTTCCCCGCGACCACCTCGTCCATGATCTTCTCGAACGGAACCTCAACCACCGTCAGCGGCGCGCTCGCCAGCAGGCGCAGCGCGAGGTACGCGCTCGTCCGCTCACCGGGGATGGCGATGCGCAGCCCCGGCGTGAGCAGCCACTGCTGGTCGTGCGCCTCGCGCGAGACGATCTTGGGCCCGTAGCCGTCGCCCATGGATGAGCCGCAGGACGTGATCGCGTACCGCTCTTTCGCGCGCGGGTAGGCGAAGGCGGAGAGCGCCGTGATATCGAGGTCCGCCGCGCCGGAGGTCGGGTCCGCCCGCTTGTTGAGCGACTCGATGTCCGCGAGCACGGGGCGGAAGAGGAACCGCCCGGTGTCGAACAGCGCCGGGCGCACGGGCGCCCCCGCGCCGGTTGCGCCGACATCCCCCAGCGGCCACCACATGAACGCGTCGTCCGGGTCGGGCGAGTGGCCGATCGTCAGCACGGGCTTGGGGCCGGGAGGCACGCGGGGATGGTACAGGGGGAGGGACGAAGGCACGAAGGCACGGAGGCACGGAGGGACAGAGGGACAGAGGGACAAAGGGACTGGGGCGGTCTGTGTTCAGCCTCCTCTCCCGATCGCTTCGATCGGGAGAGGAACGAGGTGAGGGCTACCGGCTTCGCTACGCCTTCTCCGAATCGCCTTCTTTCACCAGACCCCGTGCATGCTGAGCAATCGCGTGCAGCGAGCGCAGGCCACGTTTTGCATCGCAACGGAGTCCAGAAGCGAAGCCAGGAGCCCTCACCCTTCCCTCTCCCGCAAGGCCGGGAGAGGGTGCAGGAGCGCGGGCCTGCGCTTCACCCTCGCTTCGTCATCGCCCGGTCGATATCCCGCCGCGCCTCGCGCGTCTTCAGGTCCTGGCGCTTGTCGAACGCCGCCTTGCCCCGCGCCACCCCGATCAGGATCTTCGCCCGCCCGGTCTTGAAGTACATCTTCAGCGGCACGACGGTGAACCCCTTCTGCGCCGTGGCCCGCGCGAGTTTCGCCACCTCGCGCTTGTGGGCAAGCAGCGTCCGCACCCGCTTGGGCGCGTGCTGGTTCGTCCCCGCCGCCGGCGGGTACTCCTCGATCTGCACGTTGTGCAGGAAGAGCCCCGGCGGCGTCTCCTCGACGCGCACGTACCCCTCGTTGAGCGAGACCTTCCCGTCCCGGATGCTCTTGACCTCCGACCCCTGCAGCACCACGCCCACCTCGAGCGTCTCGTCGATGTGATAATCATGCCGCGCCTTGCGGTTCACGATCTCAGGGTCGGCGTGTTTGGACGGCTTCGCCACGGGGAGGAAAGTGTAGGAGGAACCACGGGGAGCATCGCGCCGGAGCGCCGACCGCATCGATCGCGCCCATCGCGCCGCCGCGCCGACCGCGCCGGCCCGCCCGCCAGCGCCGGCGCCCCTCCGCCACCTCTCCCATCGCTTCGATGGGAGAGGCCGGGTGAGGGCTACTGCATCGCTTCCCCGACTACCACGCCTCGACGAGCGCCGACCTCCGCGCTCGAAGCGCGTCGCCGCAAAGGCGCCCTTCGTCGGGTCATCCTCAGACGCCCGCACCGCTCCCTCTCCCGCGCCGCGCGGGAGAGGCGCAGGAGAGGGCTCCACC
>CAYVSR010000194.1:0-6012 GCA_964453125.1 uncultured Phycisphaeraceae bacterium
CACAGGGCGTCGCGGCGCCGCGCGGGGGCGTGGCCCGGTCCGCGGAGGACGCGCTGCGCATCGCGCACGGGCTGGGCGGTGCGTGCGTGCTCAAGATCCAGGCGTGGACGACCGGGCGTAAGGCGATGGGCGGCGTGGCGTTCGCGGACACGCCCGAGCAGGCGCGCGACCACGCGGCCCGCCTTCTGACGATGCGCGTCGGGGCGTTCCCGGTGACGGAGGTTCTCGTCGAAGAGAAACTCGCGATCCGTCACGAGTTGTTCGTCTCCCTCACGATCGACGACGCCGTTCGGGCGCCCGCCATCCTGCTCTCGCTCGAGGGCGGCACGGGCATCGAGGAGCGCGGCGAGCGGGTGAAGCGAGTCGCGGTGACGGCCCAAGGGCGCGTGGACGGCGCGGCGCTGCGGGCGATCGTCGGGGCGTCGGCCATCGACAAGGGCGCGCACGAGGGGGTGGCACGAGCGATCGAGGCCATCGCGGCGTGCGCCCGCGCGCACGAGGCCCGCTCGCTCGAGGTCAACCCGCTTGTCGTGACCGCGGACGGGCGCGTGATGGCCGCCGACTGCAGGGTGACCATCGACGATTACGCCGTGTTCCGCCACCCCGACCTGGGCATCGACATCGCGCGAGAGCTGGACCACCCGCCGACGGACCTGGAGCGCATTGCGTACCGGGTCGAGAACGCGGACCACCGCGGCACGTTCTTCTTCGCCGTGCTGCCAACCGACGCCAAACCCGGCGCGCCCGCGCCGCGGGTCATCGGGTTCCACGGCGCCGGTGGCGGCGGCTCGATGATGTCGCTCGACGCGATCTCGAACGCGGGGTTCACGCCCGCCAATTTCACCGACACCAGCGGGAACCCGAGCGCCGCGAAGGTGTACGCCGCGGCGCGCATCATCCTGAGCCAGCCTGGGCTGCTGGGCTACTTCGGCTCCGGCTCGGGCGTGGCGAGCCAGGAGCAGCACTGGAGCGCGTACGGCGTGGCCAAGGCGTTTCTCGAAGTCGGGCTCGACATTCCCGCGGTGATCCGGATGGGCGGCAACAGCGAGGATCGCGCGGTGGACGCGCTCCAGGGCGCGTGCGCCGGGCTCGCGGCAAGGGTCGAGGGCTACAAGAAGGACGACACCCCCGCGAAGATCGCGTCGCGATTCCGTGAACTGGTCGACGGAGCCGGCGGCAAGCGGTGGGCGCCGCGCCCGCGCGCCGTGCCGGCGTTTGTCGGCAAGGGCCCGGAGCGCACGCTTTCGTTCCCGCTCAAGTTCGGGAAGGGCGAGTGGGGGGGCACGGTCTGGATCGACCTCACGGCGTGCGACGCGGCGACCACGGCGCTGGTCGTCGGGCATTCGGGGGGCGTGCTAATTGACGCGGGCGGGAAGCCGGCGCTCGCGATCGCACCGGCCGACGCGGCGGCGAAGGACAGCGAGATGATCGCGTGCGAGATCGAGTGCCGCCGGGCGGGCAGGCCGGTGGTGTTCGTGGACCTGCCGATCCCCGGGATCGATGACGCTCCGGGCGGGGGGCGCGCCTGATGGCCATCCTCATCGATCAATCAAAGAAGGTGATCGTGCAGGGCATCACCGGGCGCGAGGGGCGTGCGCGCACGAAACTGATGCTCGGGTTCGGCACGAACGTGGTCGCGGGCTGCACGCCGGGAAAGCGGGGCGAGAACGTCGAGGGAGCGCCGGTGTTCGACACCGTGCCCGACGCGGTGCGAGAGATCGGCGCGGTGGACATCTCGACGGTGTTCGTGCCCGCGGCGCTGGTGAAGGCCGCCGCCATCGAGGCCATCGACGCGGGCGTGAAGCTGCTGCTGCTGGTTCCCGACCGAGTGCCCACGTGGGACGCGATGGAGATCTACGCGGCCGCGACGGCCAACGGTGCGCGGTTCATCGGGCCCAACACGTTGGGCGTGCTGTCGCCCGGCAAGGCGGTCATCGGCATGATCGGGGGCAACGCGGCGTCGGCGCGGGAGTGGTTCATCGCGCCCGGCGCCGGGCGCAAGGCCGTGGGCGTGGTGTCGCGCTCGGGGGGCATGACGTCCTCGTGCGGCTACTACCTCGGGCGGGCGGGCGTGGCGATCACGACGCTCGTGCACATCGGCGGTGACGCCGTGCTGGGCATGCGCATCCCCGACGTTGCGCTCGAGTTCCAGAACGACCCGGAGACGAGCGCCATCGTGGTGTTCGGCGAGATCGGCGGCTCGCAGGAAGAGGAACTGGCTGACCTTGTTCGCGCCAAGAAGATCACCAAGCCCGTCGTCGCGTACATCGGCGGCAAGGTGGCGAAGGAAGGCACGCGTTTCAGCCACGCTGGGGCCATCATCGAGGGCAACAGGGGCACGCACGCGGGCAAGGTGACGGCGCTGAAGGGCGCGGGCGCGACCGTGGTCGATTCCTTCGGCGATCTGCCGGGCGCAACCGTGGAGGTGTTGGGGCGATGAGCGAGGCCTGGACAACCGGCGTCACGAAGATCGCGCCCAACGAGGTGCGCGTCCGCGGCCACGACATCGCGGGCCTGATGGGGCGCGTCTCGTTCGGCGCCGCCGTGTACCTGATTCTTCGCGGCGAACTGCCGACAGAGCCGGTGGGCCGGCTGATGGACGCCGTGCTGGTCTCGAGCATCGACCACGGCGCCACGCCGCCGAGCGCGCTCGCCGCGCGCACGGTCGCCAGCACCGGCGCGTCGCTCAGCGCGAGCGTCGCCGCGGGGATCATGTCGATCAACCAGCACCACGGAGGGGCGATCGAGGATTGCGCCCGCGAGTTGGGCAAGGTGGCGGCAAAGATCAAGGCCGGGGCTAGCCCGGACGACGCGGCGAAGCAGGCCATCGCCGACCTCAAGGCCGCGGGCAGGTTCATGCCCGGCTTCGGCCACCGCGTGCACACTGCGGACCCGCGCACCGCGCGCCTGTTCGAACTCGCCTCCGCCGCCGGCGTCGATAGCGACGCCAAGGGGCACATCGGCGCGGCGCGCGCGGTCGAGCGTGCGTTCGCAGGCGCGGGCAAGCCGCTGCCGATCAACGTGGACGGCGCGATCGGCGCGATACTCGCCGAACTGGGCTTCGAGCCGGCGACGATGAACGGCCTGTTCATGATCGCGCGGGTGCCGGGTCTGGTGGCGCACGTGCACGAAGAAAAGACGCGCATGAAGCCGATGCGCCGGATTGATCCGGACCCCGCGAACCAGCAGTACGACGGGCCCGCGGGGGCGTGAGCGGCGATGCGCCCCAGCCCGACCCCGTCCCGCCGATCGCGTACCCCGCGGTGTTCCCGACCCTGCGCACGGAGAGACTGCTGCTGCGCGAGGCGAGCGAGGCGGACACGCCCGCGATGCGCCGCTGGCTCAGCGACTTCGAGATCGCGCGGAACACCGGCACGATCCCACACCCGTACCCGGACAGCGCGGCGGACGAGTTTCTGGGGCGCATGCGCAAGGGGCGCGAGGAGCAGAAGACGCTCTCGTGGTGCATCGAGCTGCTCGAGCCCGAGTCCGCGCGCGAGTGGTTCGGCGAGGCGCTGCCGGGGTACATCGGCGCGGTGGGGTTCCACGACATCTCGGCGGATCACCGGCGCGCGGAACTGGGGTACGCGATCGCCAGGCCGACGTGGGGCCGGGGCATCGCGAGCGAGGCGGCGCTGGCCGTCACGCGCTATGGGTTCGAGACGCTGCGCCTGCACCGCGTGTACGCGACGCATTACCTCGACAACCCGGCGTCGGGCGCCGTGCTGCGCAAGTGCGGGCTCAGACCCGAGGGCCTGCAGCCCAAGCACGTGCTCCGCTTCGGTACATTCCGCGACGTCGTGATGATGGGCCTCCTCCGCGAAGACTGGGAGAAGATTCGTTGAAACACTCGACCGATCAGATCGCCACGCTCCTGCCCGAGATCAACGACATCAAGGACCGCGCCCTCCGCGACAAGGTCGCCGCGGTGTGGGACGAGGCCATCACCACCGGCTGCGGCGGCAAGGGCTGGACGTTCGACGAACTCCGCGCCATCCCCTTCACGCTGCTCGCGGGGGACATCGACCTGCGCTTCGTCGAGCACCTGCGCTCGTGCGCCCGCCAGTGCATGGCCATCGCGGACGTGCTGCAGAACATTTTCGGCGACCGCATCCCCATCCACCGCGACCACCTGCTCGCGGGCTCGCTGCTGGCCGATGTCGGCAAGCCGCTCGAATTCGACAAGAACGCCCAGGGCAAAGTGATCAAGGGCCACTACGGCGACATGCTCCGCCACCCCTTCAGCGGCGTGGCCATGTGCTACAAGCACGGGATCCCGGCGGAGGTCATGCACATCGTCGCGACGCACTCGCACGAGGGGGACAAAGTGGAGCGGTCGATCGAGTCGATCATCTTCCACCACGCGGACTTCATCGACTTCGACATCGCGAAGGTGCTGGGGAAGGCGAAGAAGTAGCTCGCGTCGGGCGGCACGGCGCCGCGGTGTTTTCCTGGCTCTGCGGAGCCCCGAGCGCGAGCTCGGGACGCCGTCCCCACGCGCCCAATACAATCGCGCGTCATGCCCCAAACCTCCCTCGAAAAACTCGCCGCCCTCTACGCCGTCGATTCCTTGGGGCGTGAACTCCCGCCCGCCGAGCGCCTGCGCGTCGGCGCGGGCGACATCGTCGCGGTGCGGCCGCGTCACATCATGACGCACGACAACACCGGCGCCGTCATCCCCAAGTTCAAGGAGATCGGGGCCACGAAGGTGTTCAACCCGCGCCAGCCGGTCTTCGCGATCGACCACGACATTCAGAACGTCACGCCTGAGAACCTCGGCAAGTACGCCAAGATCGAGAAGTTCGCGCGCGAGCACGCCATCGACTTCTACCCCGCCGGCCGCGGCATCGCCCACCAGGTCATGATCGAAGAGGGCTACGTCACGCCCGGCTCCATGGTCGTCGGGTCCGACTCGCACTCAAACATCTACGGCGCTCTCGCGTGCCTTGGCACACCCGTCGTGCGCACCGACGCCGCGGCGATCTGGGCCACCGGCCAGACATGGTGGCAGGTGCCAGAGCAAGCCCGCGTCACGCTCACCGGCGCGCTGCGCCCGGGCGTCACCGGCAAGGACGTGATCATCGCGCTCTGCGGCCTGTTCAATAAGGACGAAGCGCTCAACTATGCCGTCGAGTTCACCGGTCCGGGCGTCGCCTCGCTGCCGATGGACCAGCGCATGACCATCGCGAATATGACGACCGAGTGGGGCACGCTCTTGGGCATGTTCCCGTTCGACGAAGTTTTGCGCGACTGGCTGCTGGCGCGAGCGGAGTTCTTCCGTCTCCGAGCCGCCGGGGGCGGCGCGCGCGTGGGCTACACCCGCGCCGACGTCGAGCATTGGTGGGCCGACCGCGCCTCGTTCGCCCCGGACGCGAACGCCTATTACGCGAAGGACATGACGCTGGACCTGAGCCACGTCGTGCCGCATGTCGCGGGGCCAAACGAGGTGAAGATCATCACGCCGCTGCCGGAGATCGAGGCCAGGCGCGTGAAGATCAACAAGGCGTTCCTGATGTCCTGCGTGAACGCCCGCACCGAGGACCTCGCGCAGGCCGCGGCGATCGTCAAGGGCAAGAAGTTCGCCCCCGGCGTCGAGTTCTACCTCGCCGCCGCATCGAGCGACGTGCAGGCGGAGTCGGAGAAGCGCGGCGACTGGAAGGCGCTCACGGACGCGGGCGCGATCGTCCTGCCGCCGGGCTGCGGCGCCTGCATCGGCCTGGGGCGCGGCACGCTCAACGCCGGCGAGGTCGGCGTGTCGTCCACGAACCGCAACTTCGAGGGGAGAATGGGCTCGCGCGACGCCGCGTGCTATCTCGCCAGCCCCGCGGTCGTTGCGGCGTCGGCGCTCGCGGGGTACATCTGCTCGCCCACGGCGTACGCGCAGGGCGAGCGCTCCAAGTTCCGCCTCACGGAACACCCGCGCCCGCAGCGCGAAGCGCGCGACGTGCGCATCCGCGAGGGTTTCCCCAAGCGCCTCACCGGCCGGGCGCTCTATCTTCCCAAGGACAATCT
>CAYVSR010000195.1:0-5980 GCA_964453125.1 uncultured Phycisphaeraceae bacterium
GAGGTTGGCGCGGGCGAGGGAGGAGAGCGCATCGAGCGCGGCGGCGGTGGACTGGGGCGCGAGCGCCGCGGCGCGGGTCTGGCCGATCTGTCGGTACGCGTCGAGCGCGGCGGCGACGCTCGGGGTGCGCAGCCAGGCGAGGAGCTGCGTGAGTTTGAGGCCGGAGGTGTCGCAGAGTTCGAGGATGGAGACCGCGGGATCGAGGAGGAGGGAGAAGAGGATGCCGGGGTCTTCGGGGGATGGTGTGGATGGTTGAGTGCGCGCGGCGGCGTGGGGAAGGGCGTCGGCGTGGTCGTCGCGCGGCGCGGGCGGGGAAAGCGATGGCGCAGCGCATGGGGGCGCATCGTGTCCGTGCGGCGGCGGCGCGCAGGACGCGGGGCGGGGTGGTTCGAGGTTTGAGGTTGTCCCGGAAGGCATAACGGGGGAGAGGATGGCCCGAGAATCGGGCGTGTCAAGGGGAATTTTTCCGGAAGTGAAAGATGCGCGCACAGATCATGTCGTCGCGCGAGATGGCCGGTGGGGGGCGGGGTTTCGCTTGGACGGATCGCGGCGTTCGTGCGCCCCTCCGGGGCGTTGCTGGGTGTGGGCGGTGATCCAGGGGTTGCGCACGCTGCGCGTGCTTCACCCCTGGCAATCATCGTGCGCCCCGTTGGGGCGAGGCGTGATTGCCCGTCCTCGTGCCACGGACCTGCGGCTCGCAGGTCCGTGTCGAACTCACCACGCGCGTGTGAGCCGCGAGCTCCGCGAGCGCGGTCCTACTCCGCGCATCCACCGACCGCGCTCGCGGAGCTCGCGGCTCACCAGAACGTGCAGGGCCCGCGTCACGCACGCGACGCTCCCTCTCCCGCGCTGCGCGGGAGAGGCGCAGGTGAGGGCTCCACCGCTTCTGTTTCTACTCCGTCTCTGCCGATTTCTGAGCGGAGTGGTCGCTCCGAGTCGCGCCCGCCGGCTGCATGAACAGATAGGCCAATGTCCACGCGGGCATGCTTGGCAGCGTGCAGGCGATCAGCCACCACGCGAATGAGACGAGGATGTTGATCGCGACAGGCGGGCCGACCGCGCGTGAATCGGGGGCGTCCGCCGGTTCGGTCGAGGGGCGCGGCACGGCGCGGAGTGTACGGGTTGGGTGTGTGCGAGAGCCGCGCGGCTCACCCCGAGGCATGGAGGCTCGCGGGAGTCGTTGGTGTTGGAGGGGAGATAGGAGAGAGAAGCGAAGCCAGAAGCCCTCACCCTGCCCTCTCCCATCCGAAGCGGATGGGAGAGGAGGCTGCACGGCGCTTGCTGCGCGCGGGAGTCGTTGATGTTCGAGGGAAGATAGAAGAGAAAAGCGAAGCCAGTAGCCCTCACCCTGCCCTCTCCCATCGAAGCGATGGTAGAGGAGGCTCAGCGGGCGCTCGCTGCGCGCGGGAGTCGTTGATGTTCGAGGGAAGATAGAAGATAGAAGAGAAGAGCGAAGCCAGGAGCCCTCACCCTGCCCTCTCCCATCGAAGCGATGGGAGAGGTGGCGGAGCGGCGCTTGCTGCGCGCCCGAGACGGCTCGGGTCAGTTCTTCGTGACGCCGCCCTCGCCCATGGCGAGCGCGACGCGTTGGCGGTCGGTGTCGCCGCCCTTGCCCATGGTGTGCATGATCTCGCCTTCTTCGGGCGTCTCGAGGGTGAGCAGTTTCTTGCCCTTCTTGGCCGAGCAGATCACCCAGTAGTTCATCGCCAGCACCTCGAGGCAGCCCAGGGCGTGCTGCACGGCGACGCCCGCGTGCTGCGCCGACATGCGCATCATGTTCTTGCTGCGCAGGTGCGAGACGATCGTGTCCGCGTCCGAGCTGGCCTCGAGCGCCTCGACCAAGTCGCCGAACACTCCGAAGAGCGGGAGTTTCGCGTTGCCGCGGACCCAGCACTCCTCCTGGTAGATGCGACCCTTCTCGAGGCGGCCGATCTTGGTCTTGGTGGCGCCGGCGAGGTTGAGCTTGAACACGTTCTTGCCGGAGATCGACCAGGTGGAGCGGTCGCCGCTGAAGCGCTGCATGAGTTGCTTCACGGCGGCGAGGTCGTAGCCGCCGATGCCGGCCTGGCCGGGGAAGTCGTCGTCGAGGCCGCCCTGGCCGAGCCACTGGAACGCCTCGTGCGGCTTGAGTTTCACGCCCGATTCCTCGGCGATCTTGGCGCAGTTCTCGCGGATGTTCTCGAAGATGCCGTTGGCGGAGTACCAGTAGTCGGCGAAGCGCATGTGCTGGCGGACGCGCCGGCGCTGCACGTCGTCGTAGCGGTCGAGGAGCCACTGCTTGTCGAGTTCGCCCCGGTCCAGCTCCATGATGGTGTACGCGAGTTCGCGCGAGCCGGTCTGCGTCAGCGTGAGGCCTGCGGAGAGGATGGGGTCGGCGAAGCCGGCGACCTCGCCGGTGAGGAACCAGTTCTCGCCGTAGGTGCGGTCGACGACGTAGGACCAGTCGGTGGTGCGCTCGACGTGATTCCGCGAGGTGGCGGTCTTGAGGTTCTCGAGCACGCTCTTCTCGGTGCGCAGCGCTTCTTCGTACATCTGTTCGGGGGTCTTGCCGCTGTTCTTGTAGTACTCGGCGGGGCAGACGATGCCGACGGAGTACTTGGTGGGGGAGATGCGGATGTTCCACATCCAGCCGTAGGGCAGCGAGCGGACGTGGATGCGCGTGGCCTTGGCCTCGGGCTCGGACTCCCACTTTGGGTCGGTCCAGTAGTCCCAGAAGGCGATGTTCTTGAGGGCGGTGGGGACGTCGACCTTGACGCCCATGGCCTTGCGCAAGATCGCCGCATTGCCGGAGGCGTCGATGTAATAGCGGGCGGTGATGCGCTTGCCGTCCTCGGTCTCGAGGGAGTCGATGCGGTCGCCGGTGTGGTTGATCTTCGTGACCTTCGTGCCCTCGAAGACCTCGGCGCCGACTTCCTTCACGTGGTCGAGCAGGATCTTGTCGTAGATGGAGCGGTCGGCCTGCCACGCGGTCTGGACGCGCCAGCCCTCGTACTTGCCGGGGCGCTCGACTTCCTTGGGCACCTGGCTCAGCGGCAGGAACTCGAAGATCCAGGGCTCCATCGTGTGGCCCCACGTGAACGTGGCGCCGATCTTCACGGGGAAGCCGCCGCGCTCGACCTTGTCCCAGCAGCCCATCTCCTGCAGCACGGCGCTGATTGGCGGGAGGAGGCTCTCGCCGATGTGGTCGCGCGGGAAGACCTCGCGCTCGAAGATGCCGATTTTCAGGTCGGGCGCGTGACGGAGGAGGATGCCCGCGAGCGTGGAGCCGCCGGGCCCGCCGCCGATGATGGCCACGTCGTAGTTGAGTTCGCCCTTGGAGATCATGTGGTCGATCGCTCCGGTGAGTGTCGTGCGGCGCCGGGTCGGCGGGGAGGGGTAGGGTAGCGGAGGGGCGGCGGGATTCCGCTCCCCGATCGGCGGGATTTGTCGGGGTAACTGGGGGCGCCGGGGGGTCGTCGCGATGTCCGGGGGTCAGTACTGCTTGCGCATCTTGGCGCTGGGGATGTCGAGCTGGGCGCGGTACTTGGCGACGGTGCGCCGGGCGATCTCGACGCCGCGTTTCTTGAGTTCGTCCACGAGGGCGTCGTCGGAGAGGGGCTTGGATTTGTCCTCGGCGTCGACAACGTCTTTGAGGGCGGCGCGGATGGATTCCCAGGAGACGTCTTCGCCGGCGTCGTTCTGCGTGCCGCCGGTGAAGAAGCGGCGGAGCGGGTAGACGCCTCGCGGGGTGAGGATGTGCTTGTCGGCGACGGCGCGGGAGACGGTGGCGACGTGGATGCCGAGCTGGTCGGCGACCTGGGTCATGGGGAGCGGGCGCAGGGCCTGGGGGCCGGAGTCGAAGAACTCGCGCTGGGCGTCGACCACAACATTGAGCACGCGCTGCAGGGTTCGGCGGCGCTGCTGCAGAGCCTCGATGAGCCACTGGGCGTTGGTGAGGTTGGTCTTGATGAACTCGCGCGTGGCCTTGGGGGTGTCGCGGTCGCGGACCATCTCCGCGTATTCCTTGCTGATGCGCAGGTTGGGGAGGCGGCCGTCGGTGAGGAAGGCGATGTAGCGGTCCTGCTCTTCATCAAACTCGACGATCGCGTCGGGGATGATGGCGGGCTGGGTCTCGGCGATGAGCGAGCGCCCGGGCGCGATGCTGAAGCGCTTCATCTCGGCCATGGCGGCCTTGATCTCGTCCATCGAGAGGCCGGTGGCCTGGACCACCTTGGGCATGCGGTTGTGGATCAGGTCGTCGAGGTGCTCGGAGATCAGCAGGCGGATGGTCTGGGCGTGCTCGAGCGCGGCCTCGTTGGGGTCCTCTGCGGCGGCGTCGAGTTGCAGCAGCAGGCACTCTTTCGTGTCGCGCGCGCCGACGCCGGGCGGGTCGAGGAACATCTGCAGCAGGAACAGGACCTTCTCGAGACGCTCGAGCGCGGGGCGAGCGCCCGACGCGTCGGCGGGGGCACGGTCGGCGATGGTGGGCAGCGGCGTGCTGAGGCGGCCGTCCTCGTCGATGTGCTCGATGAGGAGTTTGCCGAGCTCGCGCGTGTCGTCGTCGACTTCGGCGAGGGACCACTGGTCGAGGAGTTGCTGGGTGAGCGAGGCGGCGCGCTCGGGCGCGTTGGCCATCGCGTCCATCTTGCCGTCGCGCTCGCCGGCGAGGCGCGAGGACGGGACGCCGGAGCCGAGGATGTCGTCGAAGGAGCGCTGGGAGGAGGCAGAGTATTCGTTCTCGACGGCTTCGCCGTAGGACTCCTCCATCTTGTCGAGACGGGCGAAGTCTTCGGCGGCGCCGCCCTCATCGACCTTCATGGGGCGGGACTCGGCGGACTCGTCGAGGCGGTCTTCGGCGATGGCGGCGTTAGCCTCCTCGCGTCCGGCGCCGGGCTCGAAGACCTCGAGCGTGACGTTGCCCTCGAGTTCCTGGGCGATGCGTTCCTCCAGCGCAGGCATGGCCAGCTGGAGGATCTCCATGCTCTGGATCATGCGCGGGGCCAGGCGCATCTGCTGGCCCATCCGCATCTGTTGGGAGGTGTCGAAACGCATCGTGAACGCTCTTGGGCCTCCGAGAAGTGGCGCGGGAGCGCCGGGTGGTGTCAGTGCATGTCCTGCCGGCCCTCGATGGCCTCGGCGAGGGCGGCTTTGCTCGTGAACTCGAGGCTGCCGCCGGGCGAGAGGCCGCGGGCGAGGCGGGAGACCTTGACGGCGCGCCGCTTGAGTTCATCGGCGAGATGGAGGGCGGTCCCGTCGCCTTCGAGGTTGGGATTGAGGCCGAGGATGACTTCTCGGACGGGCTGGCCGCCGCTGTTTCGCTCGGGATGGTCGGCGCGGGCGAGGAGGGCGGCGATGGTGAGGTCGTCGGGGCCGACGCCGTCGAGGGGGGAGAGGCGGCCGAGGAGGACGTGGTAGACGCCCTTGTGCATGCCGGTCTGCTCGAGGGCGATGAGGTCCTTGGGCTGCTCGACAACGAGGACGGCGCCGCGGTCGCGCCGGTCGTCGAGGCAGATGGCGCACTGGTGGTCGTCGGAAAGGTTGAAGCAGACGGCGCACTGGCGGACGTCGCGCTTGACGGCGGCGATGGCGTCGGCGAGGGCGAGGGCCTCGGCGGCGTCCGACTTGAGGGTCCAGAAGGCGAGGCGCTCGGCGCTGCGCCGGCCGACGCCGGGGAGGCGCGCGAACTGGGCGATGAGGCGCTCGACGCTGGCGGGGTAGGAGCGGCGCGCGTCGGCGGCGTCGGAGGAAAGCGGCTGCTTCGGGCTGGTCTGGGCGCGCGTGGCCATCGGGTGACGATGGTACGCGCGGGGTCGCGGGCGCGTCGGCGGAATGGGGAGAATTCGCGCGGTCAGCGCCCGGGCGGGTCGTCGTCCACGCGGACGACGCGCGCATCGAAGAGTTCGATGGCGCGCTTCACGATGGGCACGGCGTCGGCGGCGGCGCGCGGGTCGCCACCGGGGCCGGCGCCGGGGGAGTGCGCGGGCGGCGCGCCGGCGCTCGC
>CAYVSR010000196.1:0-5947 GCA_964453125.1 uncultured Phycisphaeraceae bacterium
GCGGGATGTCGTGCAGCGAATCCTCCGCGAGCGCCCGGATTCCCGAGAGAGGCGTGCGGAGGTTGTGCACGATGCGCCGGACCATCTCGCCCACTGCCGCGAGGCGCTCTCGCGCCACCCGCTCCTGCTGCATGGACGCGACCATTTCCGCCATGTGGTTCACCTCGGACGCGAGCAGCGCTATCTCGTCGCGCGTCGGGCCGGGTCGGGCCGGCAGCGCCACCCGGTGGGTGAATTCGCCGGCGCCGATGCGCGCCGCTGCTTCGCGCAGCGCCCCCACGGGCCGCAGCACCCACCAGCGCACACGGAGGGCCCCCAGCGTGACCATCAGCGCGCCGAACCCCACCGCCAACCCGAGTGAGACCAGCGCTGCCGAGCGCACGCGCCGGCCGAAGTCCAGCGTGAGGCGCGCGGTGCGGAGGGTCTCCGTTTCGGCGCGCTCGAGCAGCTCGTGCAGCGCCAGGAACTCTCCGGACGCGGCAAGTCTCGCGGCCTCGTCACCCGTGTCCCACCAGCGTGCGCCGGACTCCATCGCGCCGTCCATCCGGGACGCGAGGTTCCGCCACGCGCCGCCCCCGGCGCGGGCCACGAACGCGTCGTCGGCGCTGAGCGAATCCACGCGGGCGCGCAGCTCCGCGACGATGCGCTCGAACTCTTCGCGCGGCGGCTCGTCCGCCCGTCCGGCGCGCTCGCCGTCGCGCGGCGAGTCGGGGATGGCGAGCCGGGGCGCCTCCTCGCCCAGCAGCAGGCGCGCGAGGGTCCACACGTCTCGCTTCGTCCGCCCCAGCTGATCCAGCGCGCCGGTGACGCTCGCGAACGGCGCCGCGACCTCTCTGTCGAGCAGGTGGATAGACCAGAGCGCCGAGCCGACCACTATGCCCGCCGACAGCGCGACCATCGCGAGCAACCAAGCGAATCGGACCTGCAGCGACATGCCCGGAATGATCGCAGATCAGTCGATCGGCTGGAAGTCCCAGCGCCAGCCCTCGGCCAGCGGCTTCCTGGTCGCGGCCACGTGCCCGTCGACAAACGCGACGTTCAGCTTCCCGGCGTGGCGCATCGAGGGGAACCAGAACTGGTCGTTCGCGTAGACCGCCTGGCTCCCCGCCGCGGGCGCGGAGAAGACCGGCGACACCTCGCGCCGGGCGGCCTCGGCGCCGTCAACGTCCCAGACGAGGGGCACGTCGCCGTGCGCGAGGATGGAATTCGAGAGGGCGACGGGCGTCGAGCGCGGGCGGCCGTTGTGCACCACCTCGGCGCGCTCCAGCCTGTAGTTGAACGTATAGGACACGTTCTGCGCCGGGTCGATCGCGCCCTGCGAGCAGGGCGTGTCGCGCACCAGCGCAAGGGCGCCGCGCACCTCCGCGCACCGGAGAGGGTTGTCGCCCTCGGCGGTCGGCAGCTCGGCGCGGGGCTCGTCGGCGTAGCGCCAGAACTCGTCGAGACCGTATTCCGACTCCTGGAAGGTCTCGAGCCGGAAGCGGCCCTCGGGAAGTTCGACGCGGTCGCGCCCGCGGTTGCCGTGGAGGCTGTCGTCGGCGAAGACCGAGAAGTCGAAGACCACGCTGCGGAGCGTGACGGCGCACTTGAACTCGCGCGCCGACCGCATGACGGTCGAGGCGCCGAAGAGCGCCAGCGACATCAGCAGCGAGGCGGCGGCGACCGAGACGAGCAGTTCGACGAGCGTGAACGCGCCGGCCCGTCTCACCGATGCGGCGGGAGGGCGTCGGTCCCCGGTTCCGATGTGCGTTGCACTGGTCGTCATCATTCACGCCGCGTCGAGCGAGAAATCGGGGTGCGGCTCCACCATCCTAGGTCTGGACTCGGCTCGTGCAAGCGCTCCGCCGGCGCACGCGCTCGAAATGGCTCGCGCAACTCGGCCGCGGGCCGCGGGCGGCCACGGCGCGCCGGCGCGCGAGGCCGCGGATCGCCCGCCGATTCGAGCGACGCCCCGCGCTCGGTGCGCCGCGCGAGCGAAACAGCCCTTCCCGCGCCCGCAACGCGGTCCGCGAGCCTTGGCACGGTCGTTGCATTACGGCTCTTCGCTCTCCCACGCCTGCACGCCTCCGCATCGCGGATCGCCCGGCGTCGGGGGGCAGCGCTCAAGGGGTTGGACGACGGTCGTTCAACCCTTGGCGTGCGTTCGGGCCCGTTCGCACGCCGACACCGCCTCGCACCACCAAGAAGTCATCAGGAGAGTTCCCATGAAGAAGTTTGCCTCGGTCGCGCTGATCGCGACCGCCGCCGTTCTCGCGGCGACCCCCGTGCTCGCCGCCAGCCGCTCGGCCTCGGTGTCCGCCCGCAAGGTCGGCATCGACGGCGCCAACCGCTACGAGGTCCGCGCTCAGCTCAGCGGCTCGGGCCTCGCCTCGGGCAAGGCGGGCTACAAGGAGCGCGTCCGCGGCTCGCTCCTCGAGCAGCGCTTCACCGTCGAGGTCGAGGACGCCACCCCCGGCGACGCCTTGACCGTCGCCATCAACGGCACGACGTTCGGCACGATCGTCGTGAACGAGCTCGGCGTCGCCGAGATGGAGCTCCGCTCCGTGTCCGACGACCCGGGCGTCGGCCCCATCCCCGCGGGCTTCCCGCGCATCCAGGTGGGCGACACCATCAGCGTCGGCACGCTGAGTGGCGCGTTCGCCGCGCGCTGAGCCGGCTCGCGCCGCCCGGCGCCCGGCTCGCTCGCCGGCGCTGACGGCAACACGTCGGGCTTCGCGGAGACGCGCGGCCCGACGATTCGACTCCCAACGCGCTCTTGCACCATCCTCGTGGAGACCGACCCATGCACCGCAACGCCAGCGCCGCTTCGCTCGCAGCGCTCCTGCTCTCGGCCGGCGCGTCCGCCGCCCCGTCCATGCCCAACGAATTCAACGCCCCCGGCGACGCGCTGCAGCGCATCTTCGCCTATTTCGGCGGCGTCGCCTCCTGGGGCACGTCCGTCTCGACGCACCGCGTCCACACCGGCGACTCGTGCCGCGTGGACATCGCCTTCCAGCCCGACCCGAACTTCACGCGCGCCGGCGTCGGCGTCGGCACGTTCGGCACGGCCGCGCCGGACCTCGCGATCGCGCCCGACGCCGACACCTTCTCGATCACGATCGAGTCTCCCGCCTCGGGCACGCTGTCGTTCTGGCCCACGATCCGCGAGGACGACAACGGCGACGGCCTGATCAACCAGAACAACGGCGACGATCAGTGGGAAACGGACCCGATCATGGTCCTGCCCGGCGTGCACGTCTACAATCTCCCCTTCTCCGCATTCATCATCGCGAACCCAGGCGAGGGCAACGAGGTCCAGAACTTCACGACCACGCCCAAGATGGGCTACTTCCTCACGTTCGAGACCCGCGCGGAATTCCCCGGCGGGCAGATCGTCTCGCCTATCTTCTTCCACGTCGATCACTTCGGCTTCTACCACGGCGCTCAGTCGATCCCCGCGCCCGGCGTGCCCGGTGACGTGAACGGCGACGGCGTCGTGAACTTCACCGATCTCAATATTGTCCTGTCGAACTTCGGCCTCAACGGGCCGAATCTGCCCGGCGACGCGGACGCCGACGGCGACGTGGACTTCGCAGACCTCAATCTTGTGCTCAGCAATTTCGGCACGGGCGCCTGACCGCCAACCGCGCCCCGAGCCCCGCCGCCCGAGCCTCGACTCGCGTGAGTCCGGCGGGCTCGGGAGCGCGCCGCAGCCCGCCTGTCTCTTGAAAGGGACACTCCGTGAACCAACAACCCAACGCCCGACGCATCGCGCTCGCCCTCGCGCTCTGCGCTTCCGCGCACGCCCAGACCATCACCGTGAACGTGGGCGACGACGCCGTCGACTTCCCGGCGCCGCAGACGGTCGCCCAGCTCCCCGGCCCGGACGGGCGCCTCTCCGTCGCCGAGGCGGTGATCGCCGCGAACAACACGCCGGGCCCGCAGACCATCGCGTTCGCCATCCCCGTCAGCGAGTGGATGACGCTGTTCACCGATGTCGCGGTCATCCGGCTCGAGAACATGCTCTACGTCTCGGGCGACGACACGACGTTCGATTTCACCACCCAAGTCGCGCTCACCGGCGACACCAACCCCGATGGCAACGAGGTCGGCTTCTATTACGCCGGCCCGCCCTCGGGCATCCCCTGCCTCTGGATCGCAGCGGACAACTGCCTCGTCCGCGGCCTCGATGTCGCCCTCGGCAACAACTTCGGCAACGGCGTCTGGGTCACGGGCAACCACAACCGTGTCATCGGGTGCACCACCACCGCGCTCATCATCCGCGGGGACTACGGCGGCGGCGCGTTCAACACCATCGGCGGCGCCCTCCCCGGCGAGGGCAACTCCTTCACCGACGGCTGCGACATCCTCTCGGACTCCGACAACAACCTCGTCGTCGGGAACATCTTCCGCTGGGGCCTCCGCCTCAGCGGCGACACCTTCTGGGGGACCTGCGACAACAACCGCATCGGCGGGCCCAGCGCCGCCGAACGCAACAACTTCGCGGGCAAGGGCTACTACGGCGAGGAGGGCTTCCCCACCGGCACGCAGCTCGAGATCTACCACGCCGTGGACACGGTCGTCGAGAACAACTTCGTCGGCACGACGCCCGACGGTTCGATGAAACTCCCCGGGCGCAGCGGCACGGGCGGCATCGCCGTGTTCGCCGGCTCCGTCGGCACGGTCATCCGCGACAACCTCGTCTCCGGCATCGTGATGGTCGGCACGAACCACTACCAGGGCCAGCGCTTCGGCACGGGCATCAGTGTCGGCGAGACCGCGACAGGGACGATCCTCGTCGGCAACCGCGTCGGCGTCGCCGCCGACGGCGCTACACCCATCCCCAACGTGCTCGGCGTCGGCGTGTACTCCAACCCCAACGGGACGCCTGGCAACACCCTCATCGGCGGCCCCGCGCCCGGCGACGACAACCTCATCGCCAACAACGAGACCAACGGCCTCCGCATCCTCGGCGCCGCGACCGGCATCCGTGTCAGCGCCAACTCCATCTTCGACAACGGCGCCATCGGGATTGACCTCCTGCCCGCGAACGGCGTCACGCCCAACGATGCCGGCGACGCCGACACCGGCGCCAACGGCCTCCAGAACTTCCCCGTGCTCACGTCGGCCGTATCCACGCCGACGTCCATCGCCATCGCGGGCTCGCTCAACAGCCTGCCCAACCAGCAGTTCTCTGTCGAGTTCTTCGCGAGCCCGAGCGCCGACCCCAGCGGCCACGGCGAGGGCAAGGTGTTCCTCGGCGCGCGCGACGTCACCACCAACGCAGCCGGCGACGTCTCATTCGCCGCGAACCTGGCCCAGGGCGAGCCCGCGGGCTGGGTCGTCTCCGCCACGGCGACGCACCTGGCGACGGGCAACACCTCGGAGTTCGCGCAGAGCGTGACCGTGTCCGCCGGCGCGACCTGCCCCGGCGACACCAACGGCGACAACGCCGTCAACTTCGCGGACCTCAACACCGTGCTCTCGCAGTTCGGCCAGACCGGCGCCGGCCTCAGCGGCGACGTCAACGACGACGGCGTCGTGAACTTCGCCGACCTCAACATCGTGCTCAGCAACTTCGGCAGCGTGTGCTGAGCGGCGTCTTACGGCGCGAGGAAATCCGATGACCTTCCCACTTGCCCACCCCGCGTTCCCACTCGCTGTCCTCGCGTGGCTCGCGTCCGCTCCGGCGGGTGCCCGGCCGTGCGACGTGTTCGAGCGCGTCCCGAGCCCCGGCGCCGGGATCAGCGCCAACTACCTGTTCGGCGTCGCGGCGCTGAGCGCGAGCGAGGCCTGGGCGGTGGGCTCGTTCCGCACCGAAGATTCCGACTACGGGCTGAGCATGCGCTGGGACGGCGCGCAGTGGACGACGCATCCCATGCCCACGCCACCGTCCTCCATCGGATTCCCCGCCGTCTCGCTCTACGCCGCTCGCGCGTTCGCCTCGGACAACGTCTGGGCCGTCGGG
>CAYVSR010000197.1:0-5940 GCA_964453125.1 uncultured Phycisphaeraceae bacterium
GCGCCGCGAACGCCCAAAGCGGAGCCGCGAATGCCCGAAACGGAGCCGCGGCCGTCAGGGAGCGGTCTGTGTGCAAGGGCGCCGCATCGCAGCGGGCGCCGGCGCGATTGCCCGCAGCCCGCTCCCTCACGGTCGCGGCTCCGTTGCGACGCGCGCTCCGGTTCACCCGAGGCGCTCCAGCGCACTCTGCGTGGCGGCACGCTCCGCCTGCTGCGCCGCCAGCTGGTCGCGCGTCTGCTGGACGAGCTTCGCCGGGGCCCGATCCGCGTAGCCGGGATTGCTCAGTCGGCCCTCGAGCGCCGCGATCGACTTCGTCAGTTCCTCGAGCTTCTTGGCGAGGCGTTCGCGCTCCCCCGCCGCCCCCTCCGCGCCCGCCGCAGCGTCGACCATGTTCGACAGCCGGTGCTCCACCCCCCCCACCGCGAGCGTGCTGAACGGCGCCCCCGTCGGCGCGCCGTCCGTCGTCACGCGCTCAAGCCCCGCGAGCGTCTCGACCAGACCGCCCGCCGAAGCGATCGCGCCGGCGAGTTTGCCGCTCCCGCCCAGATGCAGCGTGACGCGCCGCTTGGGCGCGACGTTCTGCTGCGAGCGGGCCTCGCGGATCGCGTCGATGAGGGCGCGGAGCGTTTCGAAGCGGGCCTCGGCGTCTTTGTCTCGCAGATCGCCCGCGGCCTGCGGCCAAGGCGCCTGGCACAAGAGGCCGGAGGGATGGTGGGCGAGGCTCAGGCCGGGGACGGCGCCGAAGGTCGGCAGCGCCCGCACGCGCTCGTAGATCGCTTCGGTGATGAAGGGGCAGATCGGGTGCAGCAGGCGCAGGATGCAATCCAGCGTCGCGCGCAGCACGGCGCGGTTGCTCGCGCCCTCCGGCGTGTCCGTCTTGACCGTCGGCTTGATCGCCTCCAGGTACCAGTCGCAGAAGTCCCGCCACAACAGGTCGTAGATCGTTGCCGCGTACTCCGCGTACTCATAATTCTTCAGGCACGCGTCGATCTGCGCCGCGCTCGCCGCGAGCCGCGAGAGCATCCACCGGTCTGCGAGCGGGCGATCGGAACGAGCCCCGAGCGCAAGCGAGCGGGTTTCCCCGTGTCTCAAGTCCTCCAAGGTCTGGGACCCGTCGCTTGCGCTCTGGGCTCGTTCGGATGGGGCCTCTTCGAGAATCGAGATCGCGAATCGCGCCGCGTTCCAGAGCTTATTGCAGAAATTGCGCCCGAGGTCGAACTTCGGGCTGGTGTTCTTGCCGCTGGCGTCGCGCGAGACAGGCATGCGCAGGTCCTGCGTCTGCGTGGTCATGTGGCAGAGGGTGAAGCGCATGGCGTCGGCGCCGTGGGTCGCGATGATGTCGAGCGGATCGACGCCGTTGCCCAGCGACTTGGACATCTTGCGCCCCTCGCCGTCCTGGATCATGGCGTGGATGAAGACGTCGCGGTAGGGAGAAGGGCCGGGTCGGCTCTCATTTCCGCTTACCGCTTTCCGCGTTCCGCTTTCTCCCGCCAGCAGGTACCGACTGAACATCACCATCCGACTCACCCAGAGCGTGATGATCTCGCGGGCCGTGCAGAGCACGTCCGTCGGGTTGAAGGCGTCGAGCATGTCACGGGTCTGGGCGGACTGGTCGGGGTCCGGCCAGCCAATGGTGGCGATGGGCCAGAGGCCCGCGGAGAACCAGGTGTCGAGGACGTCGGGGTCCTGGTAGTACAGATGCTGGGTCAGCCAGTCGGACTGTGCTGGCGCAACGATTTCTGGCAAGCAAAGATCGGCGCGTCGCCCCACCGCGCCGTCGACGCTGGTGGGTTCATTCTCGAGCGGACTACGCCAATCGAATCTGTCGCCGAATCTCCCCTGAAAGTCATCGCGCAACGGACCGATGTCGGCGATCACTCCCGGAGAAGTCTCCACGAAGTGGCGACTCCAGACAGTGATCCTGTGCCCCCACCACAACTGCCGCGAGATCGGCCAGTCGCGCAGGTTCTCCAGCCACGTCTGGTACGTCTTCGCGTAGCGCTCGGGCACGAACCTGAGTTTGCCTTCGAGCAGCGGCTTGAGCGCCAGCCCCGCCATCGAGTGCACGGGCACGTCCGTCCCCGCGATGAGCCCCGCGTCGGGCATGCTCGGGATCTGCTGCTTCACCGCGATGTACCACTGGTCGCTCAGGTACGGCTCGATCGCCACGTGGCTGCGGTACGAGTGCCCCACGCTGTGGCGATAGGGCTTCACGTTCTCGCACAGCCCCGCCGCCTTGAACGCCTTGACGATCTCCCGCCGCGCGTCCTCGCGCGTCCGGCGCCATCACGTTGATGAGGCCGCCGGGCATCTCGTCCTTGTGGCGCTGCCACAGGGCGTAGTCGTTCGTGTCGTGCGCGGGGGTCACCTTAAGGAAGCCGGTGGCGAACGCGGCCTTCGGGTCCTTCTTCGCCTCGTCGGGGTCCGATTGCATCGCCGCCGGCATCACCACGTAGTCATCCGCCACGATGGGGATCACCCGCCCCACGAACGGCAGGCGGACGTGCGCATTGCTCTCGCGCAGCGTCGGCCAGCGCGGGTCGCGCGGGTTCACCGCCACCGCGGTGTCGCCCAGGAACGTCTCGGGGCGCGTGGTGGCGACCGTGATGTGGTCCACCGGCTCGCCATCGCCGAGTTTCACCTTCACGTCCCGGCCTTCCGCGTCGCACAGCGGGTAGCGCAGGTAATAGAAGTTGCCGTCCACCTCCTCGTTCTCAACCTCATCGTCGGCGAGCACCGTTTGCGTCGCCGGATCCCAGTTCACGAGGCGCTTGCCGCGGTAGATCAGCCCGTCGCGGAAGAGCCGAAAGAACGCCTCGCGCACGGCCTTGGCGCAGATCTCGTCCATCGTGAAGCGCTGGCGCTCCCAGTCGCACGAGCAGCCCATGGCCTTCAACTGCCCGGTGATCACGGCCTCATACTCGTCCTTGAAGGCCTGCACCTTCTCGACGAACTCGTCACGCTTGTACTCGGTGCGCTTCCTTCCTTCCGAAGCGATGAGACGCTTCTCCACCACCGTCTGCGTCGCGATGCCCGCGTGGTCGGTGCCCGGCATCCAGAGGGTCTCGAAGCCCATCATGCGGTGCGCGCGCGCGAGGACGTCCTGCAGGGTGTTGTTGAGGGCGTGGCCGAGGTGCAGCGCCGCGGTGACGTTGGGGGGCGGGATGACGATCGCATAGGGCGGGCGTGCCGTGGCGTTGGGGGAAGGGTCCGGGGGGGCGCCGGGGACAACACGCGAGGGATCGGCATGAAAGGCCCGCGCCGCATCCCAGCGGGCGCGGATGCGGTCCTCGTGCTCGGAAGGCTTGTACGCCTTGGAGAGTTCGCCCTGCGGCGGGGCGGGTTGTGTCGTCTTTGGTTCGGGCATGGACGCGGGAGTGTACGGAAGCCGATAATGCCACGCGATGCTCGGCGAACACAATCCTGATCGGCGCCGCCGGGCGACGGCGCTGGCGCTGCTCGCGCTGGGCGCGGCGCTGGTCGCGCTGGCGGCGGTCGTGGTGTGGCGCGCGGCGAGCGCCCCGGCGGCTGGCACGGGTGGCGCTCCCCCCGGCGCTCTCCCGCTCGCGGGAGGCGCGGGCGCCGCGCCCGCAGGCGTTCGGGCGACGGCCAAGGAGATCGAAGAGGCGACGGACGCGGCCCGCGTCTACCTTCGCAAGGGCGAGGCGCCGAAGGCGGAGGCGATCCTGTCCGCGCTCACGGCGCGCGCTCCGCACTCGCAGGATGCGCACACGCTGCTCGCCGAGGCGCACCTGGCGCTGGGCCGTCCGGCGGACGCGCTGCGTGCGTACGAGGCGGCGCTGGCCATCGGGCCCGAGACCGCGCCCCTCGCGTTCGCCGCGGGCAGCGCCGCGAGCATGGCGACGCGCAACGAGGATGCGCAGCGCTGGTTCGCGCGGGCCCAATCGCTGGACCCCTCGAACCCGCAGAGCCCGCTCTACCTCGCGCAGGTGCAGCGGCGCGCGGGCAAGATCGACGCGGCGAAGGCCTCGCTGTTGCTGGCCGCTCGCCTGGACCCGGAACTCGCGCCGGCGTGGGGCACGCTCGCGGACATCGCGCTCGAAGAGGGCAACCTCTCGGTGGCGCGCGGGCACATCGCGCGGGCGCGCAAGGCGGAGCCGGAGAGCGCGACGTGGCGTCTCATCGAAGCGCGCATCCTGCGCCGTGACAACGAGCCGGAGCGTGCCGCGACGATGCTCCTGGCGATGGGCGAAAATCGCCTGATCGCCGAGCCAGCCCTTCTGCGAGAGGCCGCGGCGTGCCTGGGCATGCTCGGAAGGCCGGGCGACGCGGCGTCGCTCTACGTGCGGGCGTCGTCGCGAGCGCGCGAGGACGCGGGACTCGCGCTCGAAGCGGCGCAGTGGCTCGACCGCGCCGGCCGGCGCGACGATGCGATCGTGTTCGCGGGGGCGGCGGAGCGGCTGGGCAACGAGGAGGCGCGGGCGCTGCGGACGCGTCTCGAGGCGCGGGCGCCGTGAGGAATGCTTAGTTCGCGCTGGCGACGGGCGCGCCGGGCTCGACCACGCGCGGGGCGAGCACCCGCATCCGGTCGCGGCGCGGGCGGGGCTCGTCCGGGGTGATGCGAATGGTGGCGCGCGGGCGCGGCAGGGGCGCGGCGTTGGCCGGAGCGGCCTCCGCGGGAGTCACAGCAGCCTGCGCGTGCGCCGGCTGACGGGGTGCGCCGTTGGTGTGCGTGCGCACGTGGAGCACGTACCCCTGCTCTGCGAGCCAGAGATTGCGGGCGCGCTCCAACCGCGCGAGTGAGCCGGCGCCCTCGATGCGCGTGAACGGATCGATGGCGATGGGCGTGTGGCCGATGCGCACGAGAACTTCGGGGGCGCGCTCGGAGGCGTTCGCCGTAGCGCCGTAGGACGCGGGGCCGGGCGCGCCAAGCACACGCTGCGCCGTGGGCGTGCGTGATCCGACGGGCGTTGTCGAGACCCAGACGCGCGATCGTTCGGCGCGAAACGCGTCGTCCGTGCGCGCCGGCGGGTATGGCGCGGGCGTCACAAGTGCGGCGTCGCGCCCGAAGCGCGAGCCGAGAAACGAAGCATGATGCGCGGCGCGGGGCGTGGCCCCCATCGCGAGCGCGCACGCCGCGCATGCCAGAGTTATCACGCGAGCCTCTCTTTCTCTCGCCTCTTCTTCTCGCGCCGCGTCGCGTCAGGGCCGCGACACGGCGCGTTCTCTCTCCCGCGGCCCGAACGAACGGGCGGGGGTTCGGGCTCCCATCCCTCGCGCCCCAGGCAGACGGGGCCTTCCTGTGGGATGGGGTCCGCTAACCCCGCCCGCTCGATGCTGTCTTGATTGCAGCATGTCGCGGATTCGGCGCGCGGCAAGCGCCGGCGCGGATTGTCAGCGCACGCCGGCGAAGGGCAACGCCCCGGCCCCCACGATCCACTCGTACGCGTCGAGCGTGGCGCGGACATGGGCGGACGCGGCGGCGTGCGCTCCCGCCCACTCGGCCCCGGCGCGGCGCATCTCGTCGGCGCGGGAGGGGTCGCGAAGGACGGCGAGGGCCGCGTGGCGCCAGGCCTCGGCGGACGGGGCCTCGACCAGCGCCGCGGGAGAGCCGGCCTCACCCGAGAGCGCGGGCACACCGGCGTCGCGCCGGGCGAGAACGAGCAGCCCGTTCGCGAGGGCGTCGAGCGTGACGGAGCGGCGCTCGCCCAGGGCCTCGGGCTGAATGAGCAGGTCCGCGCGCACGGTCAGGTCGCGGCGCGCTTCGAGGCCCTCGACAAGGCTGAAGCGGCCGAGCGCCCCAGCGGACTTGAGCGAGCGCCAGAGAGAGCGGCGCCGGCGCACGATGGCGGCGTCCACGAAAAAGGTAAGGCGTGGTTCGTCCTGGCACGCGCCGGCGAGGCCGGTGAGCGCGCCCGCGCACGCGCGCTCGTCGGCGCCCGAGCCGATCACGATGGCGGAGACGGCCAGCGTCGCGTC
>CAYVSR010000198.1:0-5924 GCA_964453125.1 uncultured Phycisphaeraceae bacterium
GGAGGCCCCGTCGAAGAGATCCGCCCCGGCGACGTCGTCTGGTTCCCGCCCGGCGAAAAACACTGGCACGGCGCCGGACCCACCACCGCCATGACGCACATCGCCATCCAGGAGAGGCAGGATGGCAAGGCGGTGGATTGGATGGAAAAGGTCATCGAAGAGCAGTACCGGGGATGAAGTCGGCGCGGAGGCGTGCCTCTACCTGGCTTGTCTCACCGGCAACTGCGCCCGAATCTCGAAATACTCCATCCCATGCGCGAACGGCATCCCGTCCCACGCCTCGAACCCCGGCTGATCATCCGGCACGTATCCGCTCCGCGGCAGCCAGGCGCCGTACAGCCACTCCAGCGCCCTGATCTCTAACTCGATCCCGCCGCGCACGTCAATCTCCGCCACGAGCATCTTCGGGAACCGGAACCGCCCGATCTCGCCGCCGGGTGTGAAGCGTCTCGCTTCCACCGCCACGTGGTACTGGCACCGTTCCAGCGGCACGATCTCCGGGTTGTCCCACTGGTAGCCCAGCCACTGCCCGCCCTCGAGCCCGTGGCGCATCGCCCACGTCACAAGCCGCTCCACCGCGCCCACCACGCCCCCGCCGCGGTACGGGTCGCGCACGCGGATGTACGCCACGGTGCGCGCCGGCAACTCGCGCAGGCGGACCCTGAACCCGTCCGGGTTGTGCCCCACAGGCAGACGCGCCAGTCGCGCCCCCGCCGCATGGCCGCCCGCCATCGTGCGCAGTTCCGCCCCGTGCGCCTCGCGCCACGCGCCAAGATCAAACCTGCTCGGCGCAGCGCCGTAGCGCCGCTTGAACGCCCGAGAGAAGTCCGACGACGACGAGAACCCGCACGCCAGCGCGATCGACGTCAGCGACCTCCGCGGCGTGTGCGCCATCGTGTGCAGCGCCCGCTCCAGCCTCAATCGTTGCACGAAGTCGGCGAGCGTCTCGCCCACCACCGCCTGAAACACCCGGTGGAAGTGGTAGGGCGAGAAGTGCGCTGCCTTCGCCACTTCCGTCAGCCGCAGCGGCTCCCCGAGATGCTCCACCACGTGGTCGATCGCTAGGTTGACCGCCTCGACGTAGGCTCCCGCCGTCGCGCCCCGTGTTTTTCGGGCAGTTCGCAAGATCTGGCAAGACCTCCCAGCGGTGATTCGTACCATGCCCATCCCGGCCCGCGCCGGCGAGCCGACCCCGCACCCACATGGAGCCTCCCCGTGGAACGGATCATCCTCGTCGCCCTCGCCTGTGTGCTCGCCTGCGCCGCGTCCGCCCCCTCCGCCGCGCCCCCCGCTGGAGACCCGCCCATGCGCCTCGGCAACTTCTCCGTCAGCCTCGCCGTCAAAGACCTCGCCGCCTCGCGCGAGTTCTACGAGAAGCTCGGCTTCAAGGCCGTCGGCGGCAACGCGGAGCAGAACTGGCTCATCCTCCAGAACGACGCCAGCACCATCGGGCTCTTCCAGGGCATGTTCGAGAAGAACAGCCTGACCTTCAACCCCGGCTGGGACCGCAACTGCGCCACCCTCCCTGACTTCGACGACGTGCGCGACATCCAGAAGACCGTCAAGAGCCGCGGCCTCACGCCCGTGGCCGCGGCGGACGAGGCCTCCACCGGCCCCGCCAGCCTCGTGCTGATGGACCCCGACGGCAACCCCGTCCTCATCGACCAGCACGTCCCCCGACCGACCAAGTGACGCAGCACGCCGCGCGCGTGCTCACGCCAGCGCCCGCGACTTCACAACCTCCAGCATCTCCATCCAGCCCTGCGGCATGCCGTCGCGGTGCTCCGCGGTGATCTCGCCCATCGCCCGGTGCGTCAGCGCCAGGCGCGAGCCCCCCGCGCGCTCCGTCACCCGCCACTGCACGTGCGAGATCGCGGCGTACGACATCGCCAGCGGACCGCAGATCTCCAGCAGCGTCGGCGGCTTGATCACCTGCACGTGCCCCCACAGGTGGCCCGCGCCATTCCCAAGGTCGCGCCACCAGCGCCCGCCCGGCCACGCCTCCAGCCGGAAGCGCATCGCCGCCCCGCCGATCGACTCGCCCCCCGGCCCCAATTGCTCGAGGAGCGCCGCGAACACGGTCGGCGCCGGGGCGTTGATGTCGATCTCCTGACGGATGTGCAGCAGGCTCTCGGCCGGCAACGCGGTCACGCTATGCATCTCGTGCTCTCCTTCGTTTGATCTCTCGCGGCGTCGCGCCGGCCCGAGCCGACGCCTCCGCCAGTTCCTTCACCGACAACAGCTGCCCTTGCCACATCCGCTCGTACGCCGACACCCACTCGTGAATCGGGCGCAGGCGCCCCGCGTCCACGCTGTACAGCCGGCGCTTGCCCTCGCGGCGCACACGCACCAGCCCCACGCGGCGCAGCGCGCCAAGGTGCTTCGAAACCTGCGGCTGAGGCAGACCCAGCGTCGTCACCAACTCGCCCACCGATCGCTCGCCGGCGCCCAGCGCATCAAGCGTGCGCCGGCGCTTGGGCTCCGCCACGGCGCTGAACGAGTCGGGATGCGCACGCGTCCGAGCCACGCCGAAATCATATGCCATATATGGCATATGTCAAATCCTCGGCCAATAACACCCGAAATGAGCCCACACCGGCGCCCCGAATCCGCCCGCGCCGAGCCACATTCTTCTTGAATCGCGCGCACACCCTGATACCTTGGCGACGCACGCGCAGGTCCCTGTGCAGACCGAGTCAAAACCCCTGCGCCCTCACCGTTGTCGCGCTCCGTCCCCGGCCCTGTCGGCTGGGCACGCCATGCCGCTTTTGTCCCGCGGCGCCCGACGCCAGTGCGCACACGTGCACCAGGAGTCTCGAGAGATGTCCAAGCTCGCCCTTGCCCTCGCGTCCGTGGCGCTGCTCAGCGCGCCGGCGCTCGCCGATTTCGCCGGCCAGCCCCTCCTCGGCCCTCTCACGCCCGGCGTCATCGTCGCGGGCGATGTCACCGGCCACGCCGACGACAACGACGGCTTCGACAGCGGCATCCACATCTTCAACATCTGGGACGGCGGCGACGACGTCTGGACCATCGACTGGGCCGGCGGCGGCCTCCGCGTCGACCTCCTGTACAACAACAATCTCTGCGATGTTGATCTCTTTGTCTACAGCCCCGGCAGCCTCGACAGCACCGGTGACTATTCCATCGCCAACACCGGCCACGAGACCGTCGTGATCAACAATGCGGACGCTGGCGTCTATTACGTCAACGTGGACAGCGCCTTCTTCTCCGAGGGCGCGTACACCCTCAAGGCGTTCCTCGTGCCCACGCCGGGCTCCGCGACGCTCGTCGGCATCGGCGCCCTCGCCGCCGCATGGCGCCGCCGCCGCTGAGCCCGCGCGGCGCGCCCGACCGACCCCGCGCGCGACTCCAATCCCGCGTCGACCTCACGGCCCCGCCACCTCGCGGGGCCGTGTTTCATTGCGCTCCGATCGCTACGATTTCCCCATGAACACCATCAAGCCGCTCTTCACCGCCTCCGCGACCTGCACCGGCGGGCGCAACGCCACCACACGCTCCACCGACGGCGTGCTCACCGTCGCGCTCTCCGTCCCCAAGGAGATGGGCGGCCCCGGCAAGCCGGGGACCGCCACGCCCGAGCACCTCTTCGCCTGCGGCTACGCCTCCTGCTTCGGCGGCGCAGTCGACTACGTCGCCAAGCAGCACAAGAAAAACGCCGCCGGCGCCGTCATCACCTGCGCTGTCACCATCGGAACGCGGGACGTTGGCGGCTTCGGCCTCAGCGTCGCCATGCGCGTCGAAGACAAGAGCCTCCCCCAGGCCGAACTCGAGGCCTTCACTCGCGAGGCGCACGAGAAGATCTGCCCCTATTCCAACGCCACACGGAACAACGTGAACGTCTCCTTCGAGGTCGTCGGGGCCTGACAGCGCCCGCACGCCCGCGCGAAACCGCCCGAATAACGACGGGTTCACCCCCGGGTCATCTCACCTCGCGACCGCCCCGCGGACAGTCGCATGCACGGGAACACGCGCGCCGCGCGGCGCGCCCCGCTCGCGCAGGAGAGAACCCCCGATGGTCCACGACACCAACCCGCTCGCGGACGACTGCATCTCGGAGTGCGCCCGCTGCGCGGCGCTCTCCGCCCGCACCGCGCACCACTGCCTCCGCATGGGCGGCGAGCACGCCTCGCCCAGGCACCAGAGCCTCCTCCGCGACTGCGCGCACATCTGCACGGTCGCCGTCGATTTCATGGCCCGCGAGTCCGAGTTCGCCCCAGCCATCTGCCGCGGCTGTGTCGAGATCTGCACCGCGTGCGCCCGCCGGTGCGACGCGATCAACGGCTCCGACGCCCTCATGCGCCGCTGCTCCGAAGCCTGCCGCGCCTGCGCCGCTTCCTGCGAACGCATGGCGATGCCTTCGAAGTAGCGCGCCGCGCGCGCGCACCGCCGAGCTCTCGCGACGCGCGCACGCCTCCTCCCACGGCGCTACGGTGCTGGCGGCGAATTCTCGCACGCACCGTCAGGGCCCCGCCATGTTCACAGCCGCGCGTTCCACCTTCTTCGCCGCAGCGCTCTGTGCCCCGCTCGTCGCCCAGCCCTCGACCATCGAGCCCGCCACTCAGAAGTTCATCGACGCCGTGAGCGCCGCCGGCGGCCCGCCGATCTACACCCTCGCCCCCGACGCCGCCCGCGCCGTACTCGCCGGCGCCCAGTCGGGCGACACGCCGCGGCCCGAGGCGGACGCCGAGGACCGCATCCTCCCCGTCGGCCCCGGCCCGTCGAACAAGACGCGAGTGCGCATCGTGCGCCCGGCCGGCTCAACCGCCCGCCTCCCCGCGCTCGTGTACGCCCACGGCGGCGGCTGGGTCCTCGGCGATGCGCGCACGCACGACCTGCTCATCCGCCGCCTCGCAACCGCGGCGCGCTGCGCCGTGATCTTCGTTGACTACGACCGCGCGCCCGAGGCGAGGTTCCCCGTCGCGCTCGAGCAGGTCTACGCCGTCGCGAAGCACGCCGCGACGCATGCGGACGACCTGAACATCGACGCCGAGCGCATCGCCATCGGGGGCGACAGCGCCGGCGGCCAGCTCGCCGCCGCCGCCGCGATGCTCGCGAAGGAACGCAAGGGCCCGAACCTCGTCGCACAGATTCTCTTCTACCCCGTCACCGACGCCGCCCTCGACACACCCTCGTACGCGGAATTCGCCGAAGGCCCCTGGCTCACCAAGCCCGCCATGCGGTGGTTCTGGGATTCCTACCTGCCGGACGCCGCGGCACGCGCCGACCCCCTCGCCAGCCCCCTCCGCGCGCCGCTCGACCGCCTGCAGGGCCTCCCGCCAGCGGTCGTCATCACCGCCGAGCACGACGTGCTGCGAGACGAGGGCGAGGCGTACGCCCGTCGCCTCTCGCAGGCCGGTGTCCCCGTCAAGTCCTTCCGTGCGCTTGGCACGATCCACGATTTCGTCATGCTCAACGCCCTCGCAGAAACCCCCGCGGCGCGCGCGAGCGTGGCCATGGCCGCCGAGGCCCTGCGCACCGCGTTCTACCCGGTCGCCCCCACGCAGCGGCGCGCCGCCCTCTCCGAAGACGCCAAGATCGACCGCCTCATCGAGGCCATCGCCCGCCTCCGCGGCGCCACGTTTATCCGCAACGGCGCCGAGCACCCCGCCGCCGAGGCCGCCGACCACCTCCGCGCGAAACGGCGCGAGGCTGGCGCGAAGATCACCACAGCCCTCGTCTTCGTCGAGTCGCTTGCCTCGCGCTCCTCCGTCTCCGGCGATCCTTACTTGGTCCGCCTCGCCGACGGCACAACCCTCCGCGTCGGTGATTACCTCCGCTTCCGCCTCGACGAACTCGAAGGCCGCCCGAACTGATCGCTCGCAAACCCCCCCGCGCCCGCCATCGCCGCTCCCCTCCCCGTGCCACGGACTTCGCTTCGAAGTCCGTGCGACCAGCATTCACCG
>CAYVSR010000199.1:0-5891 GCA_964453125.1 uncultured Phycisphaeraceae bacterium
GCGGACACCCCATATCGGCAAATCGCCCCGCGCCGGGCGCAAGGCAGGGGCGGGAGCCTGTGATTCGGGGCGCAGGACCGGCGATTTCCGCGCAGACGGCGCCTTCGGGCCCGAGTTCGGGCCTTGCGAGCGGATTTCGGACTGTCGAACGTCCGCGCGGGGGGCGCCGGGCGGTGTTACTCGGCGCTGTGGCCGGCCGGCGAGTGCGATTCCTCGGCGGGCGTCGCGGCGGCGGTCTTCGACTCGGGCTCGGACGCTGCGGCGGGCTTGGCGCCGTTCTCGCGCGCCTGGGCGGCGGCTTCTTTGGCCGCCTTGCGCTTGATGGCCTCGATCTTCACCTTGTCGGGCGCGAGAATGAGGTTCGTGCGCTTGCCGAGCGTGCGCGGCGGGACCTCGACCTTGCTGATGTCGGCCAACTGGTCGACCACCATGCGCAGCAGTTTCACGCCGAGGTCGCGGTGCATCATCTCACGCCCGCGGAACACCTGGACGATCTGGACCTTGTGCCCTTCCATCAGGAAGCGGCGCGACTGATCGACGCGGATCTGCACGTCGTGCGGGTCGATCTTGATGGAGCGCCCGAGACGGACCTCCTTCATTTCCGCCGGCTTGTTCCGGCCCTTGGCCTTCTCCTCGCGCCCCTGCTCGAACTTGAACTTGCCGTAGTCCATGATCTTGCAGACGGGCGGGCGCGCGTCGGGCGAGATCTCGACAAGATCGAGCTGAGCGGCGTCGGCCTGGCGCAGCGCCTCCGATGTCTCGACAACGCCGAGCTGCTCGTCCTCCGGCCCGATGAGCCGGACGGGCGTGATGCGGATCATGTGGTTGATGCGCGTGCGGCGGACGGGCGGGCCGGACGGGTCGCGGGCGAAACGGCTAATAGGCGGTCTCCTTGAGGATCAGTTGGGATGCGCGCACTGAGCGCCGAGCGCTGCGGCGACGATTCGATCGGTGATGGTGGTCCCCGGCGCGATCATGAGGGCACAGCGGCGCCCCCGGGGGCGCGTCGGTCGGAAGCGGGATGCAGGGCTGTGTCGGTCATGGGTGTCGCTTCGAGTATCGGCCAGATCGGCGCGGAAGCCCGATCCGGACACAACACTAACCCATGGTAGGACCCCGGGCAAGCGCGGATTGCGCGAAAAGCCCGCGATGGAGCACGATCTTCGGGGCCGAGCGCCGGCTTGCGCCGGCCGCTCAAAACCGCGTGCGGAGCCACCCCACGACGGCGTCGATCGCCCGAGATGAAATCGGCCCCATCCTGCCGTCGCGCTCCTCGGACAGGTTGTGACCAAGGCCGCGCATGAACACCGTCTTGACGGACTCGAGACCCTCGTCGATCGCCCGGTCTCGCACGATGACGCCTTGCGCCGCCCACGGGTCGAGCCCGCCGTAGAGCAGCAGCGCAGGCAGCCCCTTGGCGCCGAGCACGTCCTCACCCCACGCGCGCCGGGGGGCGGGGGTTTCCGTGTGACGCAGGTCGGGCGAGCGGCGTGCGAGTATCGCGAGGCGGGCGCCGATCTCCCACGCGCGGACCACGCCGTCGGCGTCCGCATCGAGTGTGGCGAAGAGGAGGGGGCCCGCGGGGAGCGGCGCGACGGACTCGCGCCCCAGGCCCTCGCCGTCCGGGATGGGCGCCCAGGCGTCGCACTCCCATTGTTCGACTCGACCGTCCCCGGTGCGGTCCATCTCCCCGAAGATGCGCCCGACCTCGCCGCGAAAGGCCTGCTTGCGGTCCTCGTAGCAGGTTCGGGCGATGTCGGCGCCGGAGAGGCAAACGACGGCGGCGATGCGCGGGTCGGTCTCGCAGAGGTTCAGCGCGCGGCGCGCCCCGAGCGAGTGGCCGAGCAAGACGACGCGGTCGGGCGCGACCAGCCCTTGCGCTCGCAGCGCGGCGAGCGCGCCGGTCGCCTGCTCGAGCGACTGCGCGTACGAGTACAGCGTGGCCTGCTGGGGCCACTGGTCGGCCTTGGGGTCGGCGACGCGGATCGTGCTCCATCGGGCGGTGACGAAGCCGGCCTCTGTCAGCGCGCGGCTGATGGTCGGCGCATCCGCGTGGGGTTCGCCGCTGAGCGAGTACTCCGCGGGCACGGACCAGTCGAGATCGTTGGCGACGCCGCCGCCGAGCATGAGCACGGCGTGCGTCTGGGGCGTCACGCCGCCGGGAGGCAGGTCGATCACGCCCCGGAACTCGTGGCCCTCGCTGGTCTTGAAGGAGAACTCGCGGGATTCGGCGGCTGCGACGGCTCCCGTGATGGCCCACGCGATGATGGCGAGCGAGATCGGGCGGCCCGCGCGCGGGGCCGGACTCACGCGAACCTCGCCGCCACGGTCTCGGCGGCGCGGCCGTCGATTTCTCGGCGGATCGCGGCGACGAACTCCGCGAGGGGCATCGAGCCCAGGTCCTTCTGGATGCCGCGGGCGCGGAGGGAGATGGCGCGCTGCTCGGCGTCGCGCGGGCCGACGACGAGCATGTAAGGCACCTTGTCGTCCGCCGCGACCTTCACCTTGGCCTGGATGCGGTCGTTGGATTCATCGAGCGTGGCGCGCACGCCCGCGCCCTTGAGCGCCGCGAGGACCTCGCGCCCGTACTCGAGCGTCTTGTCGGAGATGGGCAGGACGCGCGCCTGCTCGGGGCTGAGCCACGTCGGGAAGGCGCCGGCGAAGTGCTCGATGAGCACGCCGATGAAGCGCTCCATGCTGCCGAAGGGGGCGCGGTGGATCATCACCGGCGTGTGCTCGTGGTTGTCGGCGCCGATGTACTTGATGTTGAACCGCTTGGGCAGGTTGTAATCCACCTGCACCGTGCCCAGCTGCCACTCGCGCCCGATCACGTCGCGCACGATGAAGTCGATCTTCGGGCCATAGAACGCCGCCTCGCCGGGCTCCTCCGAGAAGTTCACGCCCAGGGTGCGTGCGGCGTCGCGGCAGGCCTGCTCGGCCTTGTCCCAGCCCGCCGTGTCGCCGACGTACTTGTTCGAGTCCGGGTCGCGCAGGCCCACGCGCACGCGGTAGTCCTTCATGCCCAGCGTGCCGAAGATCAGTTTCACGATCGAGAGGCACCCGAGCATCTCGCCGGCGACCTGGTCCTCGGTGCAGAACAAGTGGGCGTCGTCCTGCGTGAAGCCGCGCACGCGCGTCATGCCGTTGAGTTCGCCCGATTGCTCCCAGCGGTAGACCGTGCCGAACTCCGCAAGGCGCAGGGGCAGGTCGCGGTACGACCGGGGGCGGCTGGCGTAGATCTTGATGTGCATCGGGCAGTTCATGGGCTTGAGGAGGTAGCCGTCCACCTCGCCCTTGGTCATGCGCGACGCGAGTTCGGCGCAGGAGCAGCCCTCCTTCGCCAGCGCATCGAGCGTCTCGCGCTCCACCACGGGCGGGTACTGGCTCTCCTGGTAGTAGGGAAAGTGCCCGCTGGTGCGGTACAGCGTCAGCCTGCCGATGTTCGGCGTGTAGACCTGCTTGTAGCCCTGCTTGGTGAGTTCGGCGCTGATGAAGTTCTGCAGTTCCGTGCGGATCACGGCGCCGTTGGGCGCCCACAGGATCAGCCCCTGGCCGACGTCTTCATCGATGTGGAACAGGTCGTGCTGCTTGCCAAGCACGCGGTGGTCGCGCTTCTTGGCTTCCTCCATCTGGTGGAGGCGTTGCTCGAGTTCCTCCTTGGTGAAGTACGCCGTGCCGTAGACGCGCGTGAGGCGGTCGGAATTCTCGTCGCCGTGCCAGTAGGAAGACGCGAGCGACATCACCTTGAACGCCCCGATGCGCCCGGTGGAGGGGAGGTGCGGCCCGCGGCAGAGGTCTTCCCAGTTCTTGCCCGGCGCGCCAGTGGCGTACCACGAGAGCCGGTCGCTCCCCGCCTGCACGGCGCGCTCGGCGTTGTCGATCTTGTACTTGCTGCCCTCCTGCTGGAGGCGCGCCATGCCCTCGCTCGCGGGCTGCTCGTAGCGGGTGAACGGGCGGTCCTCCGCGACGATCTTCGCCATCTCCGCCTCGATGGCCTCGAAGTCGCCGCTGGTGAGGGGCTTGTCCGCTGGCACGGCCATGTCGTAGTAGAACCCCGTCTCGAGCGGCGGGCCGTAGACCAGTTGCACCCCCGGGCGCACGCGCTGGATCGCTTCGGCCATCACGTGCGCCGTGGAGTGGCGCAGCAGAAAGAGGGCGTCCGCGTCGGGGGTCTTGTCGCGCTTGGTCGGCGTGACGATGGCCAGCGAGCAGTCGCGGTCGATGACCGTCGAGAGGTCGGTCAGCGTCCCGTCGATCTTCGCGCCCACGGCGGCCTTGGCGAGGCCGGCGCCGATGGACTTGGCGACCTCCAAAGCCGTGACGGGCTGAAGGAACTCGCGGACGGAGGCGTCGGGCAGGGTGACTTTGATCGGCTGGGGCATGGGGTCGCGATTCTAGGGGGTTTCGGCGGAGGGTTGACCCGGCGGGCCCGCCCCCGCAACATATGGGGCTATGCGCGGGCGCGGGCACAGCATCGCGGGGCGCCGGGCTCGAAAGGGGCCGCGCCGGTGATCTGCCCGTACTGCAACGCCAACGACGACCGTGTGATCGACAGCCGCGCGTCCGACGCGGGCAAAGTGGTGCGCCGGCGCCGCCAGTGCAATGTCTGCCGCAAGCGCTTCACGACCTACGAGCGCGTGGAGGAGACGGCGCGCCTGGTGGTGATCAAGCGCGACGGCTCGCGCGTGCCCTTCGACCGCGAGCGGGTGCTGCGCGGCGTGCAACTTGCCTGCGGCAAGCGGCCGATCGCGGAGGCCGCGAAAGTGGCGCTGGTGGACGCGGTCGACGAAGAGGTCCATCAGGAGTACGAGCGCGAAGTGGCGTCGGCGGACATCGGGCTGAAGGTGATGGCCCGCCTGCGCGACCTAGACGAGGTGGCGTACGTCCGATTCGCGTCCGAGCACTTCCAGTTCCGCAACGCGGGGGACATCGCGACGCAGATCGAAGAACTGCGCCAGCGCGTGAAGGACGTGAAGGACCAGCAGCCATTGTTCGACGGCGGCTGAGCGCTTGCCGTCAGTCTCGCCTCACGCGCGGGCGGATGTTCGCAGCAGCCTCGCCTCGTCCGCGATGTCCCGCAGCGCCGCGAGGTGATCGGGCGTCCACGGTGGCGCCGCGCCGTGCGAGTGATCGTGGTGGGGGAGTCGCTCGTCGCCGAGGCCGGCGCTCTTCGAGCGGCGCACGTGCTGGAGGATCCTGGTCTTCATGCCCTCGAGGTCGTCGATGCCGAGCAGGATGGCCTGGTTGGCGCCCGAGCCGCCGCCCTTCGGGCCCCCTCCGGCGGACACACCCGCGGTTTCGACGATCACGCGGCCGATGCCGAACTTGCGCTCCACCGGGCCTTGCTCGACCTTCACGTTCTGCACGTTCTCGAACGTGATGGTCATCTCGTTGGTGGTGACCACGCCGCGACGGATGCGTAGGGTGCGGTCGGTCACCACGTACCACGTCGTGTCGTATTTCAGATGGATGGAGACGTACGCCAGCACATCGGGCAGAAAGGCGATCACGAGGGCCACGGGCAGCAGGGCCATCGCCCAGCCCATGTGGTTCGCCGCGAGGATGCCCCACACGATGAACACCGGCAGGTCCAGGGGCAGCAGCGCCAGCCAGAACCAGAACTTGAGATAGCGCAGGTACCCGTCCGCGGGCCGGAACGACTCGACGTGCTCGCCCGTTGCGACGGGGAGCGCGGGCGGGTCCGGCGGCACGCGGAGCCAGCGAACGATCGCACCCCACACACCTCGGTAGATCCAGGCGGAGGCGCGCGCGCCGACGCCGGGGCTCATCGGCCCGCTCCCGTGCGGATCGCCCTGAGTTCGTCGCGGATGGTGTGGAGCAGCGCGAGGGCCTCGTCCGCCGGGGCGGGCGCGGGCGCGCCGCCCGGCGAG
>CAYVSR010000200.1:0-5850 GCA_964453125.1 uncultured Phycisphaeraceae bacterium
CCGAGCCGGCCGGCGCCGGCGTCTGAGGAGGCGGCGTCGCGGGCGCGTCCTGCGTGGCCACGGCCGCGCCGGCGCACAGCAGGGCGGCGCCGAGCCCGGAGATGTCGCGAGCGAGGCCCCGTCTCATGCCGCGGCTCCGCCGGTGAACGCAGCCACGCCCGCCCCGCCGGCGAGCGCGACCATCAGCGCTCCGAGCGAGAGTTCGGCGCCGGCCACGAGGCGACGCGAAGCGCGGGGGAACAGGCGGTCGGCCACCACGGTCAGGAAGACATACTGCCCTGCGACGACGACGGTGAGGCCAAGCAGCAGCGCGCTGAGCCCCGACGCGGGCCAGGCCCGGCGAAGGATGGACGGCAGCAGGGAGCCGCCAACGACGAGCAGCGCCGCCCACAGCGTGCCGAGCGCCAGCAAGACGGCCAGATTGGTGCGATGCATCGGCAGAACGCCTCCGTGCGACGGGCTCCTCGGGCACACGCACGATAGCCGAACCCGCGCGGCGCGTCCCAACCGCGGCGGATGTTTGACCGTCCGGCGCCGTCCGGCTAGGCTCCCCGACCCCGCACGGGGCGCGCCCGAGCGATGCTCGCCGGCGCCCGCCGGCCCGAGCCTCACCCCCAACGCCATGCGCCGAACACCCGCCGTTCTGGTCATCCTCGCGCTGCTCATGCTCGCCCAAGGGGCGGCGCGCGGGGCCGAACTGCCCGCGGGCCTCGCCGCCAAGCAGGAACTCGCGGACGCCGACAAGCGAGCCGTTCGCGAGTTCGCCGAGCCCCTCCTCACCGCGCTGGGCGCGAAGGAGGCCGGCGCGTCCCAGCAGGCCCGCGAGGACCTCCTCGCCGCCCTCCGTGCCGGCGCCTCCGTCGCGTTCCGCCTCGAGTTCAGCGGCGCTGTCATGCCGACCATCTCTCGACTCGCCGCCGGTCCAGACGAGCGGGTCGCCTTCAACGCCCTCCGGATCGCCGGCGCACTCGCCACCGACGACGCCATGGGCGCAATCCGGTCGGCGCTCGCCGACGCCCGTCCGTCCGTGCGCTACGGCGGGGCGTTCGGCGCCCGACGCGCCCTCGACGAGGTCGCCTCCAAGCGGTTCTCGCCGGACGCCGCCCAGGTGGGCCGGCTGGTCGAGGCCCTGGCCGAGCAGCTGAAGAAGGAAACCGAGCCGGGAGTGGTCGAGGGACTGGTCTCCGCGTTCGACGCCGTCGGCCCCGACGCGGGCGCGCGCTCGGCGGCGCTCGCCTCGATGTGCGCCGCGGTGTCGGCCCAGGCGGCGTCGTTCGGCGAGGGCAAGGCGGGGGCGCCCGAGTCGTGGGCGTACGCCTTCCAGCGATCGGTGAAGGTCGCGCAGGCGGCGCTCGTCGAGCAGGGGCGCGTCGGCAACCTTGACGAGAGCCTCGCCAAGGGCGGCGCGAACATGTGCGGCCAACTGCTGGCCCACGTCGTGCGCCGTCTCCAGTCGTTCTCGGGGGATGAGAGCCGGGAGACCGAAATCGCGGCGTTGCAGGACCTGGCGTCCGCCGCCGAGGGCACACTGATCTTCATCGACGCGAACCTGACCAAGCGGACCCCGCCGCAGCAGGTTATCCGCGCCGCGTTCCCCGACGCCGCGAACGTGGCGACGGAAGCGGGCAAGTGGGTCGGCCCCAAGGGGCTGCTCTCGCAGCCGCCGTACTCGTTCAAGCCGCTGCTGCCCTGACGGGCGCGGAGCTCCCTCGCCTCCCGGGCACGCCCGCGTAGAATCCCTCCGATCGCCATCGCGAAAGGGGGTTCGTCATGCGTTTCGGGCTCAATCCCGCCGCCGTTCTGGCCGCCAGCGCCGCGCTCAGTTGGGCGGCGCCGTTGTCGGCGCAGACTGCGCCGGCCACCCGCTCGGAACGCCCGTCTGCGCCTGTCCGAACAGGCCCGCAGGGCGCCAAGAAGCCAACCTGCGTCGACGCCCTGCTGGCCGACGGCGGCTTCGAGGCGAACGCGCCGGCGCTGCTCACCGCGCTCCGCGAGACCGCCACGGCGGCCGACCCGGCCAAGCCGGGCGACCTGCGCGACGTGGCCCTCGGCGCCCGCCTCGCGGCGCAGCTCGCCACGGTCCCGCCGGCAATCCGGACGGAACTCATCGCCAGCCTGCGCGAGCGGCGGGCCGCGGCCACACAACTCGCGTTCCTCATCGACCCGGCGCGGGACGACGCCGGCGCCGCGTGGGCCCTCTTCGACCGCCTGCGCCGCGAGCGCGGCGCCAAGGCCGAGCGTCTCGCGGGCCTCACGGCGGCGCTGTGCGTGGTCCGCGACAAGCCGCTCGAGCGCCGCGTGAACGAGAACACGCCGACCCCCGCCGACCCGGTCGCCGTGTTCGACTACTTCGAGCGGAACGAGCAGAAGATGCTGTTCCCGCTCCGCGAGACGCCGCCGGAACTGCTGGTCTATGTCGCGGACGTCACGGCAGGTCCGGAGGAACTCGACTGGGCGCTGGGTCGCTACGCCAAGAGCGGCGACGTGGGCGCGAAGTTCTTTGACATCCAGTACGACATGGAGCACTACGGCCGCGGCGCGCCCAAGCAGGTCACGAAGCAGGGGTTCACGCTGCCCAACATCTTTCGCTACGGCGGGGTCTGCGCGGACCAGGCGTACTTCGCGGCGTCGGTCGGCAAGGCGATCGGGACGCCCAGCGCGTACGTCGTGGGCAACTCGGCCGAGGTCGGGCACGCGTGGGTGGGCTTCCTGGACGGCAACCCGCGCAACGCCCGCTGGAACTTCGACGCCGGGCGCTACGACGAGTTCAAGAACAACATGGGCTGGGTCGAGAACGCCCAGACCGGCGAACGCATGGCGGACAGCGAACTCGGCATGCTCGCCGAACTGCTGCGCGTGAAGGACGAAGACCGCCACAACGCCGTCGCCCTCGCCGATTGCGCGAGCGCCCTCGCGGGGCGCCGTGGCTCCGGCGCCGGAAGCGCGAAGGGCGACCCCGGCGCGCCCCCGGCCGCCGGACCAGCGCTGGCCATGCTGCGCGCCGCGCTGCGCGAGAACCCCGCGTGCGTTCCGGCGTGGGGCCTCTTCACCCGTCTCGCGGCGGAAGACCGGCTGTCGATCGAGCACAAGCGCGAGTGGGCCGAGGCGGTGCGCCGCCTCTGCGCCGGGCAATACCCCGACTTCGCCCTCGACGTGCTCACGCCCATGGTCGAGACGATCGACGACCCGAGGGAGCAGGGCCGGATCTGGAACGCCCTGTTCATGGACTTCGGCAAGCGGGCGGACCTCGGGGCGCGCGTCAGGCTCGCCGAGGCGCGCATGTGGGAGAAGCACGCCGACACCGCAAAGGCCCTGGGCGCCTACCGCGAGGTCATCGACCGCTACGCGAACGTCGGCCCCTCCGCGGTGGCCGCGCTCGCGGCGGCGGGGCAACTGCTGTTCAAGGAGAACAAGCAGAACCAGGCCCTTGCCCTGATGGACTCCACCTGGCGCAAGCTGCCCCGCCCGGGCGGGGCGTCGATGTTTGCGGCGTCAAGCAACTGGGCGCGCACCGGGATGGTCTATGCCGCGGCGCTCGCCGACGCCGGGCGGCTCGAGGACTCGACGCGCGTCATGGCCGAGATCGGGCTCAAGTAGCCCCGCCGGTGTGCGTGGGCGGCGCCCCGGACCGATACTGAGCGCATGAGACGGCCCCGATGGGAGTTCGGCGCACGCATCGCCGCGCTGGCGGCGCTGACGATTTGCCCCCCCGGGCGCGCGGTCGGCGCGCCGAACGCCGGCGACGGCTCGTACACCGTGCTCGAAGCGCTGGCGTCGTTCACGCTCGACCCGGCGCGGATGACGTGGGACCACGACCTCCGCCTCGCCAACGCGCTGTTCGACGGCCTCGTGCGATGGGACCCGGACACGTTCGACATCGAGCCGGGCGTCGCCCAACGCTGGGAGCGATCGCCCGACGGGCTGGTCTACACCTTCCATCTGCGCGAGACCGCGCGGTGGTCCACGGGCGAGCCCATCGTCGCTTCCGACTTCGTGTACTCGTGGCGCAGGCTTCTCACGCCCGACACCGCGGGCGATTACGCGCAGTTCCTGTTCGCGGTCCGCGGCGGGCGCGAGTGGTTCGACGCCCGGGCCGAACTGCTGCGCGAGTACGCCGCCCGGCCGGCGACGGAGAGAACGCCCGACGCCGCGCTCGCGCTGCGCGCCTGCACGGACGCCCTGTTCGCCGAGCGCGTGGGGGTGGAGGCTGTGGACGATCGCACGCTCCGCGTGACGCTCGACCGACCAGTGGCGTATTTCCTCGAGGTGTGCGCGTACGTGCCCACATTCGTCGTGCACGCCGCGAGCGTGGAGACGTTCGTCACGGTGAACGCGCAGACAGGCCGAATCGAGCAGCAGACGGGTTGGACGAAGCCGCCGGCGTTGGTCTCGAGCGGGGCGTATCGGCTCTCGCGCTGGCGATTCCGTCAGGACATGCTGCTGGAGCGGAACGACCGCTACTGGGACGCCGCGCGCGTGCGCGCCCCGCGCGTCACGGTCCGCGTGATCGAGGACCCGAACACGCGTGCGCTCGCGTTCCAGACGGGCGGGGGCGACTGGAACACCGACCTGCTCGTGGACTATCTGCCCGACATGCTGCGTGAGGCGGGGTCGGCGCCGGGCGCGTCCGTGCACGCGTACGAGCGGTTTGGGACGTATTTCTGGTCATTCAACTGCCGCAAGACGCTGGGCTCGGGGCGCGAAAACCCGCTGGGCGACCCGCGCGTGCGCCGTGCGCTCTCGATGGCGACGGACAAGGCGGCGATCGCGTCGAGCGTGCGTGGCCTGGGCGAGGCGCCCGCGGGCACGCTCATCCCGCCCGGCGCCATCCGCGGGTACGACGAGGCGCGCGAGGTCCGGGGGCTGCCCTTCGACCCCGACGGCGCGCGCCGGGTTCTCGCCGAGGCGGGCTGGGCGCGCCGCGCCGAAGGCGGGCCGCTCATGGACGTGTCAGGCGCCGGGCGCGGCGAGTTTCCAGCGCTCGACATCCTCTGCCCCGCGGGCTCGTACCACCAGAACGTCGCGCTCGCCCTGGGCGCCGGCTGGGAGCGTTCGCTCGGTGTCCGCAGCCGAGTCGACGCGCGGGACTCGCGCGCCATCCGTGAGAGCGTCCGTCGCGGCGATTTCATGGTCGCCCGCGCCGGCTGGTTCGGCGATTTCGAGGACCCGTCGAGCTTCCTGCGCATCCTGCGCACCGGCGACGGCAACAACGACCGCGGGTACTCCAGCCCAGAGTTTGACGCCCTCTTCGACCGCGCCGACGCCGAACAAGACGCGCTGCCGCGCCTCGCGCTGTTCGCGCAGGCCGAAGCGCTCGCCATGGGATCCGATTCCCCCATCCTCCCGTTGTGGCGGTTCAGCCACTTCTACCAGTACGACCCCGCGCGCCTCCGCGGCGTGAGCGCCCACCCGCGCCTCATGCAGCGCTTCGATCGCATCTGGCTCGAGCCCGAGCCCGCGGCGTCCGGGGTTCGCCCGTGAGGCGCCTCCTTTTCGCGCGATTGATGCAGGCGCCGCTCACCCTCCTGGCGGTCTACACGATCACCTTCCTGCTCGCGTGGGCGCTGCCCGGGAGCGCGGCGCTGACCGACGAGACCCGGCGCCCCTCGCCGGAGACCATCGCCGCGCTCGAAGCGAGATACAACCTGCATGATCCGGTCGCGTTCTACTTCGGCTACGCGGCGCGCGTGCTCACGCGCGCCGATTTCGGCCCCAGCCTGCGCTACGCCGATTGGACGGTGAACGAAATCCTTGCCGGGTCGCTGCCCGTCTCAGTCACGCTCGGCGCCCTCGCGGTGGTCTTGGCGGTCGCCATCGGCGTGCCCGCGGGCGTCATCGGCGCGGCGAGAC
>CAYVSR010000201.1:0-5816 GCA_964453125.1 uncultured Phycisphaeraceae bacterium
TCGCCCTCGGGGCCGTCGTCCACCATCGTGCCTTCGGCGGCCGCGCCGACGGGCTGGGCGCCGTCCGGCCGGGCCCCGCGACGCCGACGCCGACGCCGGCGCTTGCGCGGCTGGCCGTCGGGCCCCGTAGCGCCGCCCGCGTCCGGCGCGGGGGTGGGGGGAGAGCCGTGGTGTTCGGAGGAGTCGTGGGGGAGTTCGTGCGCGCTGTCGCTGGTGGGCATGTGTGTTGCCGGCGGCGGGGTGCGCATCGCCCTCGGATGACTCGCGCCGCCAGTCCCCGAGGGGGCGTTCGGCGCGAACCATCCGAGAGAGGTCGTGCGGGAGAAGGAGGCTCTCAACCGCGTCGTGCCAGTCGCGCTCGGCCGCACGGGGTGCGGGGGGCGACGGGGCGCGCATCCAGCGGGACGGCGTGCTCCGGTGCTTGCGGGCCTGCCGCGGGCCCTGGGTGGCGTCAGTGTGTTCGGCGGCGAGAAAAACGGCGATCCTTACGCCGCTTCGAGGCCGATGATGGTACGGGGGAGAGCCACCGGGCACAAGGGCGCCTAGCCTGACGCGGGCCGGAGAGCGCGCGCCGCTCGAATCGCCCGTCCGGCCCCCGAATCGGAGCGTCGGTGCACCAGCCAAGCCGCATCGAGATCGATCTTGCCGCCATCGAGCACAACGTCGCCACCGTGCGCCGGGCCTGCGCCCGCGCGGGCGGCGCCCGGGGCTCCGCGGTCTCCGTGTGCGCGGTGCTGAAGGCGGACGGCTACGGGCTCGGCGCCGTGGAGATAGCGCGTCGCCTCGAGCGCTGCGCCGTCGAACTGCTCGCGGTCTACTCGCCCGCCGGTGCGGCGCGACTCGTCGAAGCGGGCGTGACGACGCCCGTGCTCATCCTCATGCCCATCGACGGCGTCTCATTCGACGGAGCGCTTTATCAGGCCGCACGCCAGGGGCGCATCCACGTCGCGGTGCACAGCCCCGAGCAACTCGAGGCGCTCGACGCGTCCGCGGGGCTGCTCGGCGTGCGCCTGCCCGTGCACGTCGAGGTGGACACCGGCATGAGCCGCGGCGGTTCGCGCCCGGACGTTGCCACCGCGTTGCTGGAGCGCATCGCGTCGAGCGGCTCGCTGCTGCTCGCGGGGGTGTACTCGCACCTGGCGGGCGCGGACCGCGACGAGGCGTTCTGCCGCGCGCAGTCCGCGGAATTCGGCGGGTGGCTGTCGACCGTGCGCAGGCTCATGCCGCCGGGGTGCGCGACGCACCTGGCCAACTCCCTGGGCGTGTTCCGCTCCGGGGCGCTGCACTTCGACATGGTGCGCGTGGGGCTGGCGCTGCTGGGGTACGCATCCGAGGAGTTCCGCGACCCCGAGCACGAGTCGCTGCGCGCGGAGGCCGACACGCTGCGCCCCGCGGTGCGATGGGTCAGCCGCATCGTGCACGCGACGAAGATCGACACCGGCACGCCCGTGGGCTACGGCTCCACCTGGCGCGCCATGCGCCCCACGCGCCTGGGCCTCGCGCCCGTGGGCTACGCGGACGGCTACCCGCTGGCGCTCGGCAACACGGGCGTGGTGGGCCTCGAAACAGGCGCCGGGCGACGCTTCTACGCCCCCGTCGTCGGCGCGGTGAGCATGGACCAGATCACCGTGGACCTGACCGACGCGCCGCCGGGCGTCGGCGTCGGCTCGCCGGTCGAGATCATCGGGACGGACCGCGCGGCGCCCACCCACCTGCCGCGCGTCGCCGCGGCGGCGGGGACGATCTCGCACGAGCTGCTCTGCGGCCTCGGCTCGCGGGTGGCGCGGGCGTACGTGGAGGGCTCGCCGCCCGATGTCGCGCCCGCGCGCTCGGCGGCCCCGGCGCGGACCGAGAGCGAACAGGCCCGGTAGCGCCGAGCAGGCTCGATAGACTGCCCGCTCGCCCGCGGGCGCCCCGCCGCGCGGGATGGTTCACGAAAGCGAGGCGGTCGCATGCGTCACACCGGATGGTTCGTGCTGCTGGGCGCTGTGGGCTCGCTCGCCGGGGCGGCTCGTGCGGACACGTCGCTGCGCGAGGCGATCAAGAAGGACTACGACGCCACGCTGCGCGCCCTCTACACGCACTTCCACCAGAACCCGGAACTCTCGTTCCAGGAAGAGAAGACTTCGGCGCGCTTCGCGTCCGAACTCTCATCGCTGGGGTACGAAGTCACGACCGGCGTCGGCGGGTTCGGCGTGGTGGCCGTTCTCAAGAACGGCGCCGGGCCGACGGTCTTGCTGCGCGCCGACATGGACGGCCTGCCAGTGGAAGAGCGCTCCGGCTTGGCCCACGCCTCGAAGGCCCGCCAGAAGGACCGCGCGGGCGTCGATCAGCCGGTGATGCACGCGTGCGGGCACGACACCCACATGACCGCGATGGTCGGCGCCGCCAGACAACTCGCCGCGCGCCGGGCCGAGTGGTCCGGCACGCTGGTGATCATCGGGCAGCCGGCGGAGGAGATCCTCGGCGGCGCCCGCGCAATGCTCGCCGACGGCCTGTACACCCGGTTCTCCAAGCCGAACTACGCCGTGGCCTTCCACGTCGCCGCGGACAAGCCCGCCGGCAAGGTCATCGTGCCTCAGTCCGTCGCGTACTCGGGGTCGGACAGCGTGGAACTGATCGTGCACGGGGTGTCCGCGCACGGCGCCGCGCCGCACAAGGGCGTGGACCCGGTCGTCGTTTCCTCGCAGATCGTGATGGGGCTGCAGACGCTGGTGAGCCGCACGCGCTCGCCCCTCAAGAACGGCGTGATCACGGTGGGGTCGATCCACGGCGGGGTGCGTCACAACATCATCCCCGATTCGGTCACCATGCTGCTCACGGTGCGCTCCGAAGACGAGGCCACCCGCAAGCTGCTGCTCGACGGCATCGACCGCGTGGCCCGCGGCACGGCGCAGGCCATGAACGTGCCCGCGGACAAGATGCCCGAGGTCAAGCGCCCGCCCGACGCCGTCACGCCCCCGACGCTGAACGACCCCGAGACGGCGCTGCGCCTCAAGACCGCGCTGACCAAGGCGCTCGGGCCCGACCGCATGAGCGACCTGCCCCGCGACACGATGGGCGCCGAGGATTTCGCGTACTTCGTGGCGCCGGACAGCGGCGTCAAGGGCGTGTACTTCTCGGTCGGGGGCACGCCCGAGAGCGAGATCGAATCGGCGCCGTCGCACCATTCCGGGTTGTTCAAGGTCCTGCCCGAGCCGGTCATCACCTCCGGCGCCGAGGCGCTGACGGTGAGCGCAATGACGCTGATGCCCAAGGCGGGCGCAGCGCAGTGAGCGCGTCAGTCTCGTGACGCCGGGTCGTCGGGGTCGCGCACGCGCAGCGCCTGCGCCGTCGCGCCGCTTGGAGCGCGCAGGATCTCAAGCGCCTCGCGGCACGCGGCGCGCTGGCCCGGCCACATGAACAGCCGATCCGTGTCATGCTCCGCCACCCACCGAAAGTCCGTGTGCTCGGCGTTGAGCGTCGGCTCCCAGCCGGGCGGCGCGAGCGCCACGAATCGCGGGCTGAGCACGATCGCGTCGAGCGTCGCGATGAAGAACGGGTGCACCTGCTCGAGCGCCCAGAGCGTTGGCGCGGAGCCGGGAGCGCCCGTGACGCCGAGGCCGACCTCTTCGCGCATCTCGCGGATCGCGCAGCGCACGCCGGACTCGCCCGCCTCGCAGTGGCCCATGACGGGGTGCCAGGTGTCGCGCAGGGGCTCGCGGGCGCGAAGCGCCTGAAGAAACTCGAAGCCTCCTGCGCCCGCCTCGCGCGCGACGTACACGTCCACCACGTCGGCGCGGATCGTCGGCCCGCCCGTCGGCGTGCGCCGGTAGCCGTCAGAATCGCGCGGCGCATCGGGCGCGGTCACGGCGCCGCTCCGATCGGCCGGGCCAAGGGCGTCGCGGTGGGGGAGGCCACAGGCTCCGTGTTGAGCGCCGCCTCGAACGCCCGGGCCTTGGCGAGCGTCTCGCGCCACTCGGCGATTGGGTCAGAATCGGCGACCACGCCGGCTCCCACCGGGAACACGAGGTCCCCGTCGATCCCATCGCCATCGCCGGGCGCCCCCTCGATCGTCGCGGTGCGGATGGCGACGTTGAAGCACGCCGGGCCGTGGTCAGAGACGAACCCGATGGCGCCGCAGTACGCGCCGCGCGGGCCGTCCTCGAGCGCCCGGATGAGTTTCATCGCGGCGATCTTCGGCGCCCCCGTGACGGACCCGGGCGGGAACGTGGCGCCCAAGAGTTCGGTGAGGCCCACGCCCGCGCGAAGGCGCCCGGAGACGGTCGCGACCGCGTGCAGCAGAGTCGCGCCGGCGAGCATCTCGATCTCTCGCGCGCTGTCCACGCGCACGGACCCGAACTCGCACACACGTCCCAGGTCGTTGCGCATGAGGTCCACGATCATGGCCAATTCGGCGCGGTCTTTGTCCGACGCCAGCAGGGCGCGCCGTGGGTCGGCCTCACCCGGCATCGCCGCACGCGTGCCCTTGATCGGGCGCGTGACCACGCGTCGCTCGCCCCCGGGCGCAAGGTCGGCCTCGAGGAACAGCTCCGGCGACACCGACACCACCGCGCTGCGCCGATCGTCGCGCCAGTCTTCGAGAATGGCCCCGAACGCCGGCGTCGCCGATCGCAGCAGGCGAGCAAGCAAACCGCGGGGCGAGCCCTCGAACGAGGCGCGGAGGTGGTGTGCGAGATTGACCTGGTACACGTCGCCCGCGTGGATCCACCGCACGATCTTCGCGACGCGACTGGTGTAGGCGGATTCGCCCGCGTCGCTGGCGAGTTCGCCGGCGCGGAACGGCGCCATGTCGCGCGAGAAACTCCGCCCGACCCGCTCGACGATCTCCGCCAGCCCGACTGCGCCGGCGTCGCTCCGGGCTGTCAGCCACCACTCGGCGTGCAGCGCGTCGTGCACGAGGGCGCCCTCCGCGCGCAGCCAGCGGGGGGGGGCGCCAGCCGCGGCGTCGGCGCCGCCGAACGCGTGGGGCTCAAGCGAATAGCCGTGCTCGTACGGGATGCAGCCCAGCCAGCCCGAGATGAACGGGAGTTCCACGCCGCCGGGCGCGCCGGCGCCCGCAAGCAGCCCCGCCGGCGCGCCGGCCCGCCACTCGGACGCCGGCGCGAAGATCGACCAGCGGGATCGCGCCGGGCTCATCGTGTCCGCCGAGATGAGCGCCGCAAGCGGCGTGTCACGCGGCCACGCGCCCAGCGTCTCGGCGGGGGAGTGCCGCCAGGGGAGGCGGCGTGCGCGGGGCGTGTCGCCGGGGTGCGTCATCGGGCGCGATGGTACGCGGCTCGCGCCGGCGGGCGGCCCGGGCGGAAGCGAGAAACGCGCCGCCTGCGCGGGCGGGCGCGCACGGGTATTCTTGCTCCCCCTCGATTCGCATCACCACGCGGGCGCCCGCCGGCACGGAGGCCGGAGGCAGTCACCCGCAGGGAGCCAGATATGCCCGCCGCAACGCGCGCCAAGCCCAAGCGTTCCGCCTCGAAGAAGTCGCGCACCAAGCCGACGATCAAGACCCGCAAGTCGCGCCCCGCGCGCGCGAGCGGCTCGGGCAAGGCCGGCAAGATGGTGTACTACTTCGGCGCATCCAAAACCGAAGGCCGCGCCGACATGAAGCCCCTGCTCGGCGGCAAGGGCGCCAACCTCGCCGACATGACCTCCATCGGCCTCCCCGTGCCCCCGGGCTTCACCATCACGACCGAGGCGTGCGCGGCGTTCTACATCTCTGGCAAGGGCGCCGAGGGGCGCCTGCCCAAGGGGCTCATGGACGAGGTCGCCTCGCACGTGCGCCGCCTCGAGCGCGAGACCGGCAAGCGCTTCGGCAGCGT
>CAYVSR010000202.1:0-5724 GCA_964453125.1 uncultured Phycisphaeraceae bacterium
GGACCACCGGCTCGATCACGTCGCCAAGCCGCCCCACGAAGCTCCTGCGCGCCTGGTTCGAAGCCTCCAGCCGCTCCGCCTCCGCGATCATCCCTTGCGCCTCCGCCGGCGCGACCACCGCGGCACGCTCGCGCAGCGCCACCGCCTCCGCCGGCGGCGCAACGCGCGGGAACGCCCCCAGCCACCACAGAATCACGCAGATCGCCAGGATGTTCGTCCCCGCCGCGCGCAGAAACACCAGCGCCCTGTCGTACGCCCCGATCGCCGCGCTCCGCACGCTCGGCGCCCGGTACGCCGGCAACTCCAGCGCCATCGGCCGCGGCGCCCCGCGCGCCACCGTGCGCCGCGCCCCGATCGCGCGCCGCCGGCCCGCCCCCCCCCCCCCCCCGGCGCCCCCCCCGGGCCCCCGCCCCCGCCCCCAGCGCGTAGCACCCCGTGAACGCCAGCGCCTGCAGCGCCGGCCGATCCGGGAACAACACCGTCGCCAGCAGCACGTACACCGGCATCCGCGCCGTGCACGACATGAACGGCGCCACCAGGATCGTCGCCAGCCGCTCCCGCGCATCGGGCACGCCGCGGCACGCCATGATCCCCGGCAGCGCGCACGCGTGGCTGCTCAGCAGCGGCACGAACGAGTGCCCGCTCAGCCCGAACGGGCGCAGAAACCTGTCCGCCACGAACGCCGCCCGCGCCAGGTACCCCGAGTCCTCCAGCAGCGAGATCAGGAAGAACAGCAGCGCGATCTGCGGCAAGAAGACCAGCGTCGCGCCCACGCCCGCGATCACCCCGTCGCTCAGCAGGTCGCGCACGAAGCCCTCCGGCAGCGCCCCGCGCACCAGCGAAGCCAGCCCGGCGAAGCCTTCGTCGATCCACCCCATCGGGAACTGCGCCAGCGAGAACACCACCCAGAACAGCGCCGTCATCACCAGCAGAAAGCCCGCGAGCCCCAGCGCAGGGTGCGTGAGCGCCCTGTCCACCCGGTCGGTGCGCGTGTGGCGCGTCGCCACGCGCGTCCGGCGCGCCACGCGCGACGCGAGCGCTTCGGCCCACCGCCCCAGCGCATCGTCGTCGGCCGGAACCGGCGCGCGAGCCGAGTCCGCCACCGCCCCGTCACGCCCCGCAACGCGCTCCAGCGCCTCGCGCAGCCCCTCCAGCCCCTCGCCGCTGCGCGCGCAGACCACCGCGACCTCGCAGCCCAGTTCGCGCCCCAGCGCCGGCGCATCGATCTCGATGCCCTCCCGGCGCGCGCAGTCGATCATGTTCACCGCCACCAGCACGGGCAGACCCGTGCGCAGCGTCTCGCCCACCAAGGGCAGGTTCTTCGCCAGGTTCGTCGCGTCCACCACCACCAGCGCCGCATCCGGCCTCGCGCCCAGCCCGCCCGACCCGCCGGCAACCCCCTCAAGCGCCTCGCGGCACACCTTCGCCTCGCTCTGCTCGAGCCCCAGCGAATACACGCCGGGCAGATCGATCACCTCCACCCCCGCGTGCCCCTGCGCGTGCCCGCCCCCATGTCCGCCCGCCGCGCCGTGCGCGTGCGCACGCACATGCCCAACACGCGCCTCCTGCGTGGTGCCGGGGAAATTGCTCGTCTTGTGGCGCAGCCCCGTCAGATGATTGAAGAGCGTCGTCTTGCCCGTGTTGGGGTTGCCCAGCAGCGCCACCCGGCGCACCCCGCCCCCAGCGCGCGAGCCCGGGCGCGCATCCGACGCATCGGGCGCCAGCGCCGGTCCATTCACGGCGCTACGCCGACCGCCCGCTCCGCGTCGAGCATCACGCCCACCGCCTCGCGACGCACCATCACCCGCAGCGCGATCGCCTTCGCCAGCCCCACCCGCCGACCAGCGCCACCCGCCCCATCGATCTCCACGATGCACGGCTCGCCGCGCCGACACACGCGCACGCGCGCATCCGGCCGCAGCCCCATCGCCTTGAGCAGCGCCGTGTCCCCATCCGCCGCCCCGCTGGCATGCACGACCGCGCACTCCCCCTGCCCGAGTTCGGCAAGCGCGCACGCGTCGCCGCACGCGCAGTCGGCCGCAGCGGCGCCAGGCCGCCCATCGACATGCGCGCCCTCAATGGCGCCCGTCCGACAAGTTTGGCTCAGATCAACGGCAGTCATCGCTTCGGCGCCAGGAACAACCAACGGGAGATTATCAGATATCTCAATCCACTAATCGGATCGTCCACACATCGCGACAAAACCGGGCTATTCCCATGCCGCGAGGAGGGCATTCTAGGCTGCTGAGACTGATTCGCAACTGAAGTCCAATGTTGAGCGCGCGACCCCTACGCCGCCTCCCCCGCCTCTCCGCCTTTCCTCCGCACCTCCGGCGCCACCTGCAGCCGCACCAGGTCCGCGTACCGCCCGCCGCGCGCGGTCAGTTCGTCGTGCGAGCCCACTTCCGTCACCTCGCCGTGCTCCAGCACCACGATCCGGTCCGCGTCCCGGATCGTGCTCAGCCGGTGGGCGATGATGAAGCACGTCCGCCCGCGCATCACCTCCGCGAGGCTCGCCTGAATCAAGCGCTCGCTCTCCGTGTCCAGGTTGCTCGTCGCTTCGTCCAGAATCAGGATCCGCGGCTCGGCCAGCGCCGCACGCGCGATCGCCAGGCGCTGCTTCTGCCCGCCGCTCAATCGCACGCCCCGCTCCCCCACCACCGTCTCGTACCCCTTCTCGAACCGCGACACGAACTCGTCCGCGTTCGCGATGCGCGCCGCACGCCGGATGTCCTCCGCGCTCGCGTCCGGCCGCGCGTACGCGATGTTCTCCGCCACCGTGCCATCAAACAAGAACACGTCCTGCTCCACGATCCCCAGCAGCGCTCTGAAACTCCGCACCTCGATCGACCGCAGGTCCTCACCGTCCAGCAGCACGCGCCCGCGCACCGGGTCATAGAACCTCGCCACCAGGTTGCAGAGCGTCGTCTTGCCCGCGCCGCTCGGCCCCACCAGCGCGATCATCTCCCCCGGCGCGGCGTCCAGCGTCACCCCCTTCAGCACGTCCTCCTCGCGCCCGGGGTACCGGAACCACACGTCCTGCAGCGTGATGCGCCCGCGCACCGCCGCGCGGTCAAGCATGCGCCCCGGCGCCGCTTCACCCGCCGCGCGAACGCCGCCCTTCTGCGCCGCCTTCGCGTCCGCCGGCTTCGCCTCGAACTCGCGCGCCTCCGCGAACAGGTCCAGCACCCGGTCCAGCCCCGCGAGGTTCGTCTGCATCGTCGTCGCGCTGGTCGCCAGCGTCTCCAGCGGCCCCAGCAGCATCAGCAGATACGCGCTGAACATCATCAGGTCGCCAAGGCTCAGCGTGCCCTTCAGCACCCGCGTCCCGCCGTAGACCAGCAGCCCCGCGCTCGCCGCGGGGATCAGCAGCGACCACGCGATGTCCACGAACCGGCTCCACCACCACGCCAAGACCTCCTGCCGGATCATCAGGTGGTTCGAACGCACGAACGCCGTCGCCTCCCCCGCCTCGCGGCTGAACCCGCGCACCACTCGCATCCCACCGAACGCCTCCGTCGAGCGCGCATCGATCCACTGCCTCGTCTGCCGGATGTCCCGGAACACCGGCCGGATCCGCGCGATCCACGTCTTGTGCGTCATCCACACCAGGGGCAGCAGCAGCACCGCGCCCAGCAGCAGGCGCCAGTCCGTCCACGCCAGAATCGCCAGCGTCCCCGCCAATTGCACCACCGCCCGCCACGGGTTGTAGAGCATCGTGAACACCAGTTCCGCCGCGCCGCCGGTGTCCTCGCGCAGGATGCTCGCCAGGCCGCCGCTCTTGAGGTGGTGCACCCTGTGCAGCGGCAGGCGCACCGCGTGATCGAACGACCGTCGGCGCAGCAACACCTCCACGCGCTTGCGCAGCCTCGTGGTCTGCCACCGCCCCCACATCCCCACCACCACGCCGAGCGTCGCCGCGACCATCAGCGCCCCCGCGATCGTCCACAGCAGCGCGCTCGCGCTGCGCTCGCCCGGCCACCACGCCGGCAGCCCCGCCGGACCCGGGTTGTTCGTCAGCGCGTAATCGATGACCACTTTCGTGGATGCCGGCATCGCCAGCCCAAGCAGCGTCGACACCGTCACCGTCCCCAGCGACGCGATCAGCGTCGGCCGGTGCTCCCCCAGCAGACCCCAGAACGCCCGCAGGAGCGCCCCGAACGTGCGGCTGCGCTTCTTCTTCTTGACCTCCGTCGCCCCGGGGCGCGCCGCCTCTCCCGTGTCCCCCGCCAGACGGCTCTCGCGCCGCTTCTCGAGGTACTCGCGGTACCGGCTGCGGCTGGACGTGAACCTCTTCGCCATGGGTCCCCGATGGTACGCCGCTGCCCCCGTTCCGCGCCGCCTACATTGCGCCCCGTGACGCAACCGGTCGACATCGCGGTGGTGGGCGCCGGCGCCGCGGGCCTGTTCGCGTCCATCTGGGCGGGGCGCACGGCGCACGCATCGGGGCGCATCCGTTCCGTCCTCGCGCTCGATTCCGCCAGAACCCTCGGCGCCAAGGTGCTCGTGGCCGGTGGCGGGCGCTGCAACGTCACCCATCACGCCGTCGATGAGTCCGCCTACGCCGGCTCCAGCCGCAACTCCATCAAGAAAGTCCTCCGCGCCTTCGACGTGCCCCACACCGTCGCCTTCTTCCGCGAGCGCGGCGTCGAACTCAAGCGCGAGGACACCGGCAAGCTCTTCCCCACCACCGACACCGCCCGCGACGTCCTCGACGCCCTCCTCGGCGCCGCCCGCGACGCCCGCGTCACCATCGCGCACCCATGGCGCGTCGAGTCCGTCGCGAAGCGCGAAGACGGCCTCTTCGAGATCGTCAGAGCCCGGAGCGGCAGCGACGGGGCCTCCGACCCGCGTTCTCCTCCCCTCGAACTCCCCGCGCCCGAGCCCGCGCACTCCCGCTTCGACGCCCACACCCGCGCCGGTTCACGCCCCCTCGCACCCGCCGCCACGCGCGTCGTTGCTCCGGTCGCTCCCGCTCCCGGCTCTGACGAGCAACAAGGTCGCACGCTCGCCGACTCCTACCTCGCCCGGCGCATCATCCTCGCCGCCGGCGGCAAGGCCCTCCCACGCTCCGGCTCCGATGGCCACGCGTACTCCATCGCCCGAGCGCTCGGCCACACGATCACCCCGCGCGTCTTCCCCGCGCTCGTCCCGCTCACGCTCCCCATCGATCATTTCCTCTGCGCGCTCTCCGGCGTCGCCCTCCCCGCCACGCTCGAGGTCCGCTCCGCCAGCGGCAAGCGCCTCGTCGCGTTCACCAACCCGCTGCTGCTCACGCACACCGGCGTCTCCGGCCCCGTCACGCTCGACATCTCCCGCTACTTCACCGACGCCCGCGCCGACGACCCCGACGCCGCGCTCGTCGCCAACTTCCTCCCCACCATGACGCCCGGCGGCCTCGACCGCGCCCTCCAGTCCCTCGGCGAGCGCACGCCGCTCGCCCTCCTCCGCGAGAAACTCCCCGAGCGCCTCGCGCGCGCCCTCCTCGATCAGACCGGCATCGATGCCGCCCTCCGCGGCGCCAACCTCCGCCGCGACGCCCGACGCGCCCTTGTCAACAACGCCACCAACCTGGCGCTCCCCATCACCGGCGACCGCGGCTTCGTCCACGCCGAGGTCACCGCCGGCGGCGTGCCTCTCGCCGAACTCCACCTCGACACCATGGAGTCCCGCCTCTGCCCCGGCCTGCACATCTGCGGCGAGATCTGCGACGTCGACGGGCGC
>CAYVSR010000203.1:0-1217 GCA_964453125.1 uncultured Phycisphaeraceae bacterium
GCGGGCTGGGCGGGGTCGCCGTCGAGCCACTCCTTCACCGAGAAGTAATAGAACTGCTTGGACCAGAGCAGCCCCGCGTCCGCCTGGCGGATCACGGCGCGCTGCTCGGGGCTGAGACCGGCCGGGAGGCGCGACTGGTGGAACTCGTCGGCCTCGCGTCGCCGGTCGCGCAGCGTGTCGTCGAAGGAGGGGCCGAGCGGGTCGGCGGGCGCCTCGTCTTCCGAGGAAAGTCGCAGCCGGAGCGTCGCCGTCTCGCCAGGCGCGAGGTCGAGCGTGTAGTGCGCGGCGGCCTTCGTGCCGCGCCGCTCGGGGTTGACGGCGCCCTCGTCCGCGCGCACCACGCGCTCGTGGAACGCATCCTTGACGAACGGCTGCGGATTGGGCGCGCCGAAGACGCGCCGCACATTGGTCTCGTTCTCGGTGAAATAGAACGGCGTCGCCCCCCCGCCGGCCTGTTCCGACGCCGCCAGGCGCACGCGCCCGAGCGATGGGTGGTCGGCCACGAGCGTGGAGGGCGCTTCGAGCGAGATGTTGCCCTTGGGCCAGTGGCCCTCGGCGACGCCGCCCCACGACCACGTGTTGCGGAGCCACAGGTGTGGCAGCACGTGCACGCGCGCCCGGTCGGGGCCGCGGTTCACAACGGTGACGAGCGCGCAGGTGTCGTTCGGACCGGCCTTCGCGTATTCGATGAACACGTCGAAGTAGCGCGAACCTTCAAACACGCCGGCGTCGGCGAGTTCGAACTCGGGATCGCTGCGCGTGCGCCGGCGGCTCTCGTCCAGCAGGCGCGCGTAGGGAAACTCGGCCTGCGGGTACTTGTAGAGCGCCCGCATGTACGAGTGCGTCGGCGTCGAATCGAGGTAGAAGTACTCCTCCTTGACGTCCTCGGCGTGGTTGCCCTCGGGGCCCGTCAGCCCGAAAAGGCGTTCCTTCAGGATCGGGTCCTTCTCGTTCCAGAGCGCCAGCGCGAAGCACACGCGGCACTCGCGGTCGGTCAGCCCGAGGAGGCCGTCCTCGCCCCAGCGGTACGCGCGGCTTCGCGCGTGCTCGTGCGGGAAGTAGGACCAGCACGACCCATCGGCCGAGTAGTCCTCGCGCACGGTTCCCCACTGTCGGTCGGCGAGGTAGGGCCCCCAGCGCCGCCACACGGGCAGTTCGTTCGGGTCGGTCATTCGCGCGAGTTCGGGCGTCAGCGACATGGCGGGCACGTCCGGCGG
>CAYVSR010000203.1:1227-5715 GCA_964453125.1 uncultured Phycisphaeraceae bacterium
CGGTCGGCGTGGTTGGGCCCCCACCGCTTCCAGTTGTGGGTTCTCGCCGCGTCCTCGCGCAGGCGCGGGTGCTCGGCGTCCGCCCTCGATGAGGGTCCGGGGCGGGCGGCGGGTGGCGGTCGCTTGCCCATGGGCGCACGGTAGCAGGCGCGGCGGGGGCGCGGCCCGCGAGGCTCGGGTATGCTCACGGCGCGCATCTCGGGTGTGTTCCTCGGCGGACGAGCGAGGCCCGGACGCCGCGGCCGGAGCGCGGGCCTCGGGGAGTCAATCGACATGCGAATCACAACCGTTGGCGCGGGCATGGCCACGTGCGCGCTCGCGTGCCTCTCGCTCGTCGGGTGCCACTCGAGCGGGGGCGCGCCGCCGGGGTCCGGGGGCGGCATGCACGCGGTGGACCCCGTGTTCGACTCGACCTTCGAGCCGATCGATCCGTACCCCGGCGAGCGCCGGATCGCCGTCGCGAGCCTGAATTCGTCGGCCGACGCGCTGGCGGACGTCGCGGTGTGCGACGCGACGACGAAGCAGGTCCGGGTCTACCTGAACGGAAAGGGCGGCGCCGGGACGGGCAAGTTCCCGAGCGCCGAGACGCCGATCAGCCTGACCAAGACGCCCCGCGACATCGCCGCGGCGGACCTGAACGCGGACGGCAAGGTCGACCTCGCCGTCGCCCTCGAGGGCGCGACGGCCAGCGAGCATGAGGTGGTCATCCTGCTGGGCGACGGGAGCGGGGCGTTCCCTGCGGCCCCTGCGGCGTGGATCCGCGGGCGTCTGTCGCAGGCGCCGGCGCGCATGGTCGCGAGGGACGTCGAGCGCGATCTGGCCCGTCGCGTGCCCGACCTCGCGGTGGCGTGCGCCACGGGCGTCCTCGCGTTCGCGTGCAACCCGGGGCTGGAGACGGACGGCGTATTCGAGTTCGCTGACGCGCCGGGCGGGCCGCCCCGGCCGAGCGGCATCGGCTCGGGGGACCTTGACAACGACAAGGACGTCGACCCCGAGGTGACCATCACGGGCTCGAACGGCGCGAACCCGGGCGACGGCCAGGGGATGATCGTGGTCTTCGCCAACATGAGCCGCCTCGGCAAGCCCGCGTTCAAGGCGATCCAGACGCTGCGGTTCGAGCGCGACGTCCGGCCCATGGGACTCGTGCTCGCCGACTTCTGCGGCGACGGGTTTCTCGACGTCGCGACGATCGACGCGCCGTCGGGGCGCGTGTCGGTTCGCGAGAATCTCGGCGGGGTATACGACGGGTGGCTCGGCCTCTCGCCGACGGCGCAGGTGCCGCACCTGGGCGAAGGAGCGCCGCGGGCCATCGCGTACACGCCCCTGGGGAAGCCGGGCGGCGTGCGCCGCTGCGTGCTCACGCTGCGCGACACGAAGGAGGGGGGCGTCGATCTGACGCGGATCGAAGCGCTGGAGCGGCCCTGGGCCCCGGCGCTGGCGCTCACGCAGATCCAGCGGTCGGACCCGGTCGGCAACCCTTCCACGCAGGTGATCGCGGCGGATCTGGACGCGGACGGCTACGCGGACGGCGTGACCGCGGGCGGGTACTACCGGTCCCGCTAATCGGGCCCGCAGAGGGCGAAGACGGGGCGCGACCCGCGCAGGTGGGCTGTGGGCGCGCGCTGGAGCGCCGGGAATTGAAGCGGAGGTGGGCGGAGCGCCGATTTCGGGGTAGAATTCCTGCGGCACACGGACCCGTCTTCCAACCGGAATCGAGAGAGCGAGCATGCGAGCAATCACCCGAACGATGGGCGCTTTGGCCCTGTGGAGCGCGGCGATCCTCGGCGCTTCGCCGGGGATGGCCGCGGCGGTGTTCTCGCTGAGTTCGGCGACGGCCGGGCCGCAGCCGGGGTCGCCCTTCGCGGCGTCGGCGTTCGAGTTCACGGGCTCCGCGGTGGCGGAGGGCATCCGCATCAACGGCGGGGTGGGCCCGCTCTCCAGCGCCGAGTACGAGAACTTCCATGTCGCGGCCTCGGGTCCGCTGACCGGTGGCGTGGCGGCCGGCGACCGCATCCGCGTGTGGTACGCCTTCCGCGTCCACTGCACCACGGGCTACGCGGTCATCCGCTCGTTCGACTGCGGCGTGCAGCTGCGCCAGACGGCGAACGGCCCGGTGATCGAGGAATCGTACGGCTCGCACCCGGAGACGCCGATCGTCGCCGAGGACGGCGCTTACGTCTCCGGCTGGTTTGATCTCGAGGCCTTCGACGTCTCGGGTCTGGTCGGCGACTGGACGCTCGACCTCGGCGTCGAGTGGATCGCGACGATCGGGGAGAGCGACACGTTCGAGCTGCATCTCGAGTCGGCGGGGCTCCGGCTGCAACTCATCCGCGGCGTGAACTGCCCCGGCGACACCAACCTGGACCGCATCGTTGACTTCGTTGACCTCAACCGCGTTCTCGGGGAGTACGGGCAATCGTCTTTCCCCGGCGAACTGTTCGGCGATCTGGACGACAACGGCGAGGTGGACTTCGTCGATCTGAATCTCGTGCTGGGGTATTACGGCAGGCGTTGCTGACGCTCCGGACGGCGTTCGGAGATTGAGCGCCGCGGGGCTTGACACGGGGCGTAGCATGACGCGCACAATGAACCCCACGCGACCGCGCCGCGGAATTCGACCCGTCGCCCTCGGCGTCGTCGCGCTGGCCCTCGGCGTCGGCGCTCGCGGCGCAACGCTCTTCGACCTGTCGTTCGCCTTCGCCGGGCAGATCCACGGCGTGACCTACGGCCCGCCCGAGTTCGAGATGACGGGCACGCCCGTCTCGGACGGCATGCGCCTCAACGCGCGGCTGGGACCGCTGCCGGCGAGCGGGTACGTCGATCCTTTCGTGATCGGCTCGGGCGCGATGGAAGGGCTGATACGACCCGGAGATCGGCTGCGCGTGACGTACGCGCTGCGGGCGCAGTACCCGGCGGGGCTGGTGCGCATCGAGACCTTCAGCCTCAGCGGCGCGCTGCTCACCGAGCCCGGCGGCAAGACGGCCGATGACATCTACGCCGAGAGCGCGTCGCTCCCACTCCACCTACCCAGCGGGCAGGTGATCTCCGGCTCGTTTGAGACGCAGCCGCTCGGCGTGGGCGGGCCGGTCGGGGAGTGGTCCGCGGCGATGTTCATCACGTGGACCGGGTCGATCGCCCCGACGGATGACTTCACGTTCGAGCTGCTGCCGCAGGGGCTTCGGGTGCAGGTGGTGCGAGGCGGGCCCCCGTGCCCGGGCGACGCGAACGCGGACCGGCGCGTGGACTTCCTCGACCTGAACATCGTGCTCGGGCAGTACGGGCAGTCGGCGTTCCCGGGCGAACTGGCCGGCGACCTCGACGCCAACGGCGTGGTGGACTTCGTGGACCTGAACGCGGTGCTCAGCGCGTACGCGGTCACCTGCTGACAGGCGGCGCGCCGGCGCGCGTGGCGCGAGGCGCGCCCAGGCGCGATTCCCACCACGCGACGATCGGCGGCGCATCGGCCGGCGCGACGCCGGAATCGAGGCAACCCTGGGCCGCGCAGCGGCGGAGCAGCGGGTCGCGTTCGTGCGCATCTCTCGCACGCGAGGTCGCGCGGTACAGGCCGATTGACTCGGCGCCTCGCGGCGCTGAGGGGAGGCGCATCGCGTCGCTCGCGCTGAGTTTGATGGCCTCGGCGCTCATGGCGGCGCCGGCGTGGCGGCGCAGGGCCACAAGCGTCGCCAGCGCGGAGGTGAGCGACGCGCCGATCCGCCAGAGGTCCGCGCTGGCGCGCGGGGTGATGGTGATGAGGGGCACCAGGGGCAGGCAGTCGCCGCCTTCGTCCGTCCAGGCCTCGAGCGTCCGCGTCTGCGTGGCGAGGAGGACCTTGGGTGTCAGGCGAGACCTCGCCCACGCGCTGAGATTTGTTTGGCGCTCGAGGCGATCGAGGTCCACGCGCGGCGCGCGCCAGGTTCGTTTGAAAGTCCGGACTGGGCGCGCGCCCCACCCGAGGGACGCGTGGCCGATCATCGCGGTGGTGATCAGCCGGGGGAATCGCGCACGGTCCGCGGAGGGTCCGAGTTCGTCGTCCTCCACGAGGAGCCCCTCGAGGCCGTAGTACTGGTCGCGGAAATCGGCGGTTGCTTCGGCGATCTCACCGAGCGGGGTCGCGCCGAGGTGGGGCGGGACGCGGGGCGCGCCGAGGGCGTCGGCGAGGAGGTGCGACCAGGTCTCGAAAGCGCGGAGGGACCCGGGGTCGCTCTCGGCCATCTCGACACGCTCGAACGACGCGCCGCGCGAAAGCGAGAACGGGCGCGGGCCGCTCGCGCCGCGCCGAACGACCGGCGCGCATGTGAGGACGCCCGCATCAAACACGGGCTTGGGCGACACCCAGAGCGCCAGGGGCGAGGCGGCGTCGCACAGGCGTGCGCGCAGCGGGCGGGCGTCGCGAGCCGCGAGCAACGAGAGCGGCTGCACCAACGCGACCACGCCCCCCTCGCGCACCAGCGAGAGGCCCAGCAGCATGAACGCCCCCGCGCAATCGGC
>CAYVSR010000204.1:0-5693 GCA_964453125.1 uncultured Phycisphaeraceae bacterium
GCGCACCGTCGGCAAGACCATCGACGTTCAGTCCGTCACGAACAACCCCGGCGGCGTGCTCGAGGCTTCCAACGGCGCCACCCTCGCGATCTCCGGAACCTGGTCCAACGCCGGGACATTCAAGGTGCACGACGGAACATTGAACCTGGGCGGTGCGTTCTCGAGTTCGTCCCTCGCTCCCGCGAGATTCGATCGCAACGGCGGGACGGTCAACATCCTCGGAACGGTCTCCAACGCCGGAGCCACGCTCAGCCTCAACGCGCAGAACGGCTCGTTCACTGTCAAGGGCGGCTCGATTCAGGGCGGGACCATCTCCGGCTCCGACGGCGCCGGGCTCATCTTCGCCGGTTCCGGTGGCACGCTGGCCAGCGGCGTGACGCTGGACGCGGACGTGCTCATCACCGACGGGGCATCGCTGTTCACGAACGGCGCCTTCACGATCGCGCCCGGCAAGACAATCAGTCTGGCTTCCACCGGGCTGCCCACGTTCCTCGACGTCGCGACCATTTCCGGGGGCGGACACGTCGTCTTCAACGGGACGGATTCCTCCAACAACTTCATCCGCGCGAGCGCCAATGTGCTCACCGTGGGCCCCGGCTCATCCATTCGCTCGGGAACCGCCGGCGGCATCATCGGCTTCGAGGGAACAGTCACCAATCGGGGCGTTATCTCCGCCGAAACCCCGGGCGCGACTGTGGCGCTCGCGACGCCGGATTCGCTCCGAAACGAGGGCGTGATGGCCGCGAGCAACGGAGGCACACTCTTGATCGCCCGCGCGGGAGGCCTCTTTTCCAACAGCGGCGCCGATCTCCTCGCGCGCACCGGCGGCACGCTCCGCTTCTACTCCGGCTTGAACGTCGCCAACAACGGCGGCTTCGACCTCGAGATCGCCAGCGCCTCCCAGACCCTTGGCTACGGACGCATCGCCATCACCGGCAACGCCGCGATCAGCGGCACGGACATCGACCTCATTTTCACCGGCGGCTTCACCCCCGACTGGGGCGACACCTTCCACATCCTCTCCTTCACCACCCTCACCGGCGACATGTCCACCCTCGCGCTCCCATCGCTCACCGACCCCATGCTCCGCTGGTGGCGCGAGCAGACCACCTCGGCCTACCGCGTCGGCGTCCGCCACATCGCCGACAACAACCACGACGGCGTCGTCGACTTCCTCGACCTCAACCGCGTGCTCGGCACGTTCGGCCAGGCGGGCATGAGCCTCCAGGGCGACGGCAACGAGGACGGCGTGGTGGACTTCTTCGACCTCAACGATGTGCTCTCCCTCTTCGGCCAGTCCGCCCCGCCCAACCCGATCCCCGCGCCCGGCGCGCTCGCCCTGTTCGCCGGCGCCGCCGCGCTGGGCGCCTCCCGCCGGCGCCGCTGAGCGGTGCGAGAGTGCGGCGTTCGTTTGGGGCGCGGCGCCTGCGCACGCACGTGGATTGCGCTGTCCTGACGCCTTACCCCTTGCCTTTGGGGGTCGGGTAATGCCTACTAGCCCTCGGTGCGAGTTGCCTTACGTCAGAGCCGTGGTGTGATTGCGCTGTCGCGCACGGTGGCCGTCTGCGCCGTGGCGCTCGGGTCGTTCGCGCACGCCCAGCAAGCGGACGACGCGCGCTGGTGGGCCGGGTTCGCGACGCAGGGGCCGGTGGGGCCGGGCGTCGTCTTCGCCGCAGCCGAGTTCCAGGGCGACTACTACATCGGCGGCTCGTTCACGCTCTCGACGCCCGACGGCGTGGCGAAAAACCTCGCGCGCTGGGACGGCCGTCGTTGGGGGCGCGTGCCGGGCGACCTCAACGGCGCCGTGTACACCCTGTGCGTCTTCGAAGACGGGTCGGGCCCCGCGCTGTTCGTCGGCGGCGCTCTCGCCACCGTGAACATCAACACCAGCGTCAACGCCATCGCCCGGTGGAACGGCGCGACGTGGGCGACCCTCGCCGGGGGAATGACTCGCACCGACGGCGGTTCGCCCTCCGTCGAGGACATCGTGCCCTTCGACCCCGATGGCGCGGGGCCCGCGCCCGCGACCCTCATCGCCGTCGGCTCCTTCCAGCGCTCGGGCGGCGTGGACACCAACGGCGTCGCGTCGTGGAACGGCTCGCAGTGGAGCGCCTTCGACTCGGGGCTCTTCCTGACGCAGGCGATCCCCGCGCGCGCGTACGCCGCGCGCGTGTGGGACCCCGACGGCGCGGGCGGCGCGCCGCCATCGCTCATCGTCGCCGGTCAGTTCAGCGATGCGGGCGCCGTCGCAAACACCACCAACATCGCGCGCTGGCAGAGCGGCGCCTGGTCCTCCATTGGCGGGCTCGCGGGCTCTGGTGCGTCCATCTGCAGGGCTCTCGAAGTCATCGACCTCGGCGCCGGCCCAAGACTCATCGCCGGCGGGCTCTTCACCACCGCCGGCGGGCAGAGCGCGTCCAACATCGCCGCATGGGACGGCGCATCGTGGGCTCCCATCGGCGGAATCACTTCGCCCGGCGGGCAGAGCGGCGTCGAGAGCCTGCGCGTCGACTCGTCCACGCAGCCCCCCACGCTCCTCGTCGGGGGCCAGTTCACCAGCGCGGGCGCAACGCCCTGCGCCAACATCGCCCGATGGAACGGCGTCACGTGGGCGCCCCTCGGCGCCGGGCTCACGGGCGAGTCCTCCCAGAACGGCACGCACGTCTTCCTCCTCGACTTCTTTGACGAAGGCTGCGGCCCCGTGCTCTTCGCGGGCGGCTCCTTCACCCGCGCGGGGGACGAGCTCGCCGTCAATCTCGCGCGATTCGACTCGTCCGGCTGGTCGCCCATCCAGCGCAACACGCGCGGCCTCGGCCTCGTCGCGCCCGTCGCCAGCCTCTGCGCCTTCGACGATGGCGCCGGCCCGCGCATGCACGTCTTCGGCTCGTTCTCCGTCGCGGGCGACACGGACTTGGAGGGCGCCGCGCGCTGGGACGACGACCACTGGACGCCCCTTGGCTCCGGCCTCTTCCCGCGATCGAACATCGGCGCATCCCTCGTGCACGACGACGGCGCCGGCCCCGCGCTCTACGCCGGCGAGGGCACGCTGCTCACCGCCGGGGGCGTCGCGGTCAAGGGCATCGCGCGCTGGAAGAACGGCGCGTGGTCCGGCGTCGGGACCCCATCCACCGGCGTCCGCTCCGTCTACGCCCTCTGCGAGTTCGACGACCACCTCGGCCCGCGACCCGCGCTCTACGTCGGCGGCACGTTCACCGACAGCGGCGGCGTCCCCACGCTCAACATCGCCCGATGGGACGGCAGCGCCTGGTCCGCCCTCGGCTCTGGCGTCACCGGCCAGGTCACGTCCATGTGCGTCTACGACGACGGCGGCGGCCCCGCGCTCTATGTGGGCGGTCAGTTCACCAGCGCCGGCGGCGTGACATCCAACCGCATCGCGAGGTGGGACGGCGCAACGTGGTTCGCGGTCGGCGACGGCACAGGCCTCCAGGGCGCCACGCCCGGCACGCCGACCTCCATGGCCGTCTTCGACGAGGACGGCCCGGGGCCCAACCCACCTGCGCTCTTCGTCGCCGGCTCCTTCTTCACCGCCGGCGGCGTCAACTCGCAGGGCCTCGCCCGCTGGAACGGCCGCGCGTGGTCCGCCGTCACGCCCCCCATGTCCGCGCTCGACGGCGTGCGCGTCAACCGCCTCCTCGTGCACGACGACGGCTCCGGCCCCGCGCTCCACTTCACCGGCAACTTCCTCAGCGCCGGCGCCACCGCCCTCAACCACGCCGCCCGCTGGGACGGCGTCTCGCTCAAGCCCCTCGCCTCCGGCCTCGCCGGCGGGGAAGGAACCGCGCTCGCCTCGCTCGGCGCCGACCTCTTCGTCGGCGGCACGTTTGTCGGCGCCGGGGCCAAGCCCTCCGCGTTCGTCGGGCGCTGGCAGAGTTCGCCCTTCGGTGAGCCCCTCCCCTTCGCCGCGGGAGACCAGCCCAGCGCCATCGCCCTCGCCAACTTCGACCGCGACGCGCTGAGCCGCCCCGACCTCGCCGTGATCAACGCCGGGTCGGACGACGTCACGCTGCTGTTCAACACCTCCACCCCGGGCGCCGGCGCCTCCTTCACAGCCCCGAGCATGGCGAACACCTACGCCGTGGGCGACGCCCCGCGCGCCGCGATCGCGGGCGACTTCGACGGCGCCAACGGCGCCGATCTCGCCGTGGTCAACTCGCTCTCCAACTCCGTCACCGTGCTGCGCAACACCGGCGCGGGGACGTTCACGACCTCGGCGCCCGTGCCCGTGGGCGCCCTGCCCGTCGCCATCGCCATGGCGGATGTCGCGGGCGGCCCCGCGCCCGACCTTCTCGTCGTCAACGAACTCGACGACACCTTCAGCGTGCTCATCAACAACGGCGCCGCCCAGTTCGCCCCCGCCGCCGGCCCCCCCACCACCACGCCGCCGCGCCCCAGCGGCATCGGCAGCGGCGACCTCGACAACGACAAGGATGTCGACGTCGTCATCGCCGCGGGCGCGCTGCTCGCCATCTATCCAAACGGCGGCTCGCGCGGCGTCGGCGCGCCGATCTTCTTCCCCATCACGCTCTGCGGCGACCCCGAGCCGCGCGACGTGATCGTCGCCGACATCGATGGCGATGGCTTCCTCGACGTCGTCACCGCCAACGCCGCGGCCGATTCGATCTCCGTCTTCCTCAACGCGGGTCTCACCGGCGCCGACACCTGGGCTGGCCTGCTGCCCGCGACGGAGCACGACGCGGGCAGCCGCCCCGTCGCGCTCGCCGCCGCCGATTTTTACAACGACGGGCGCACGCACCTCGTCGCCGCGAACGCCACGCCCGGCTCGCCCGACGCCTCGCTCTCGCTGTTCCGCAACGTCGGCGCGCCCGGCGCGTTCGCGCTCGACCCCGCGATCGGCGTGGCGCTGCCCCCGAACCCCGCCGACGCCGCCGCGGCGGACCTCAACCGCGACGGCCTGATCGACCTCGCGCTCGCCAACGGCGTGCTCGCGACCGACGCCCCCCGCGCGGTGTTCGGCGTGCCCTCAGCAAACGGCTCGCGCGTGACCGACATCGCAGGCCAGGCCGTCGTGCTCGTCAACGCCGCCGAAGCCCCGCCGCCCTGCCCGGGCGACGCCAACGGCGACGGGACGGTGGATTTCCTCGATCTCAACATCGTGCTGTCGAACTATGGCACGACCGGCGCTCCCGGCGCCATCCCCGGCGACCTCGACCACGACGGCGACTGCGACTTCGTCGATCTCAACATCGTGCTCTCGAACTACGGCGTGGCGTGCTGAGACCCCGGCGCTCGTCCTCGCCCCCGGGCTCGGCGCGCGTTCGTTCGCCAATCCCGCTTTTTTCTGTGCGCCCGGCGCGGGGCGCGGTAGTCTCGCTCACCACACGCGAGGAGGACCCATGCGAATGCCCACGCCCGCGCTCACGCCCGCCGCACTTGCGGCGCTCGCGACCCTCTTGAACGTCGGACGCGCGGCCCGCGCCGACCCCTTCCCCGCCTCGGTCTCGGTCACGACGCTCGACGGCGCCAACGGCTTTCGTCTCACCGGCGTCGCCAGCAACGACAGCGCGGGCGTGTCTGTCTCCTCCGCCGGGGATGTGAACGGCGACGGCATTGATGACGCGGTGATCGGCGCTCCCGGCGTCGATCCCAACGGCGTCAACAGCGCGGGCGCGGTCTACGTCGTGTTCGGCAGGAACACCGCGGGCCCTGCCGGG
>CAYVSR010000205.1:0-5668 GCA_964453125.1 uncultured Phycisphaeraceae bacterium
GAGCGCATCGCGCACGATGTCGAAGATCCCCGAAGCCCCAAGACGGGCGAGCACGCATTGCCACAGGCGAGGTCCGCCGCCCCGGCGGGCACGCCCTGCGTCAGCCCTCCCCGGCCGCGCACCCCTGCCCCTGTTATCTTCCGACCCCCTCCCGCCCGCGTGGGCCCGGCCGGCCCCGCTCCCTCATCCCACTCCCGATGGCATCCACCAAGCAAAGCCCCGCCCTCCGCGCCTTCCTTACGACGGTGGTCGTCCTCCTCGGCGTCGGCGCTTCCGTCGCGTTCTTCCGCGCGAGCAAGCCCAAGCCCGCCGCGCCCATCGCGGCGCCCTCGCCCGCGCCCGTCCCCTCCGACCAACTCGCCCAGGACCCCGCCGCGGCACAGCCCAACGCCGGCGCGCAGACGCAGCCCGCGCCCGGCGAGGCGCCGGCGACGAATCCCGAAGCGCCCAAGCCCGCCGCGCCCGATGCGAGCGGCGCCGCGCCGATCGATCCCGCGCCGGGCGCCGATGCCGCCGCCGCCAACGCACCCGGCGCCCAGCCCGCCGCGCCCGACCGCCCCGCCCTCCGCGCCCGCCTCCAGCCCGCGCTCACCCCGGAGCCCCTCGGCAGCCTCGACCCCGCCTCCACCTTCAAGGCGCAGGTCGAGTTCACGCCCGTCGGCGCCGGTGTCGAGGCCATCACGCTCGCGGACTACAAGGCCCTCGTCGGCAAGCCCGAGCCCTACGCCGTGCAGCGCAAGCGCTCGTTCACCGCGGCCACCGGGCAGAACGTGGTCATCGCGTCGCTGGCCACGCTGGGCGTTGAGATCAACGGGCAGTACGTCGATCTCTACTCAACCGGCGCGAACGACGAGACCCGCTGGCGCCAGACCGCGCCCGGCGCGTTCGAGGCGATCATCGAGACCGACGCCGGCGCCCCCGTCGCGCGCGTCGAAAAATCCTTCGCCCTGCGACCCGCCACGTTCGATCTCACCGTCTCGCAGCGCATCGTCAACCTCACGGACGCGCCCCTCGATGCCCGCCTGTATCAGTACGGGCCCGTCGAACTCGAGGCCGACCGCGCGACCTACGGCATCGACCCGCGCCGCTTCCGCTTCGGCTACCTCGCCGATGCCCGCACCGACCCCTCGCGCCTCATCGTCATCGCCGACCGCAAGCTCATGGGGCGCCAGACCGTCGCCGCGCCCGTCAACGAGGCCGCCAAGCAGATCTGGCCGAGCGCGGATTCGAGCAAGGCGGGCCAGGAACTCGTCTGGCTCGCGCTCACCAACCGCTACTTCGCCTTCGCCGTGCACCCCGCGCTGACGGATGCGCAGGCCACCGGCGGCGGCGCGCCCGACAAGCGCCTCTCCACCGTCGAGACCGCGCACCGCGTGCTGGTGGGCGTGGGGTCGATCACATCCGGCAGCGGCCCCGCCGCGGCGTCGGGCGTGCTGGCGCTGCAACTCAACAGCCCCAAGGTGACCATCGCCCCCGGCCAGAGCGCCGACCTGACCATCGGCGCGTACGCCGGCCCGCTGCTCTCGAGCGCCCTCAACGCCACGCCCGCGAGCCAGTCGCTCGGCCTCGCCGGGCTCGTCGTCTACAACCTCGGCGGCATGTGCGCGCCGTGCACCTTCGCGTGGCTCGCCAACCCGCTCATCTGGTTCCTGCGCTTCGCGCACAACAACCTCGTCTTCGACTGGTCCCTCGCCATCATGCTGCTGGTGCTCTGCGTGCGCACGGCGCTGCACCCGGTCACCCGGCGCTCGCAGATTGGCATCGCCCGCTTCAGCAAACAGATGGCCGGCCTCGCCCCCAAGCAGGCCAAGCTCAAGGAGAAGTTCAAGGACGACCCGCGCCGCCTCCAGCAGGAGATGGCCCGCCTCATGAAGGAGGAAGGCGTCTCCTTCACCGGCGCACTGGGCTGCCTGCCCATGTTCCTCCAGACGCCCGTCTGGATCGCGCTCTACGCGATGCTCTTCTTCGCGTTCGAACTTAGGCACGCGCCGGGCTTCTTCGGCGTGTTCCAGGCCATCACGAACGGCAAGTGGTCCTTCCTCGCCGACCTCGCGGCGCCCGACCACCTCATCGAGTTCTCGCGCGGCTACCACGTGCCGCTGATCTCGGGGCTGATGGGCGAGATCCACGGCCTGAACATTCTGCCCCTGCTGCTGGGCGTCGTCTTCTTCGTGCAGCAGAAGTACCTGACGCCCCCGCCATCGGCCGCGCTCACGCCCGAGCAGGAAACGCAGCAGAAGATCATGAAGATCATGATGGTCGTGCTGTTCCCGCTCATGATGTACAACGCGCCGTCGGGCCTCGCGATCTACTTCATCACGAACTCGGCGCTGGGCATCCTCGAGTCGCGCTGGATCCGCTCGCACATCGACACGCTCGACATGGCGCCCAAGAAGCCCGGGACCACCTTCGCCACGCACCCCGGCGCCGCCGGCGCGGGCGCGGCGGGGCGCAAGATGGGCTTCGTCGACCGCCTCAAGGCCGAAGCGCAGCGGCGCATCGAGATGCAGCAGAAGGCGCGCCAGCAGGGCGGCCGCCCCGGCCCCAACGGCAAGGGCCCACGCCCGCCGCGCGGTCGCTGAGGCACGGCACGACACAACCGCGGCGCCGCCCCCCGTGCCACGGACCCGCGCACCGGGTCCGTGTCCTTCCGCGCTGCGCTCGTGCCTGCACGTCCTCACGGACCTTCTTCGAAGGTCCGTGCCACGAGAAGCGTCACGTCTCCCGTGCCTTCGCCTCCTCTCCCGCGCCTCGCGGGAGAGGGCAGGGTGAGGGCTACTGGCCTCGCTGCCGCTTCTTGATGCGCCATCCTTCCGCGCTCGCGCCAGCCTGATCTCTCGCCTCCAACCGCGGCGCCGCCCCCCGTGCCACGGACCCGCGCAGCGGGTCCGTGCCCTTCCGCGCTGCGCACGTGCCTGCACGTCCTCACGGACCTTCTTCGAAGGTCCGTGCCACGAGAAGCGTCACGTCTCCCGTGCCTTCGCCTCCTCTCCCGCGCCTCGCGGGAGAGGGCAGGGTGAGGGCTACTGGCCTCGCTGCCGCTTCTTGATGCGCCATCCTTCCGCGCTCGCGCCAGCCTGATCTCTCGCCTCCAACCGCGGCGCCGCCCCCCGTGCCACGGACCCGCGCAGCGGGTCCGTGTTCTTCGCCGATTCGCACACGCCCGCGCTCCTCCACGGACCTTCTTCGAAGGTCCGTGCCACGAGAGGGCGCCATACCCTCCCCGCGTGGACCTCGGCGCCACCATTGTCGCGCTCGCGTCTCCCCCCGGCGTTTCGGCGCGCGCCGTGGTCCGGCTCTCCGGCCCCGGCGTACCCGACGCGATCGCGGCGCTGACCGAGGCGCCGCCCCGTGGCGCGCCGACGCCGGAATTCCCCTCCTGCCGCATCGCCCGTCTCCGCCTCGGCGAAGATGCCGGCGCACCGACTCTCCCCGTCATCCTGCTCGAGTGGCGCGCCCCCCGCTCGTACACCGGCGAGCACGCCGCGGAGATCCTCCTTCCCAACAACCGCACGCTCATCGATCGACTCACCGCGCGCATCCTCGCGCTGCCCCACGCCCGCCCCGCCGCGCCGGGCGAATTCACCGCGCGGGCTTTCCTAAACAACAAGATCAGCGCCGAGCAGGCCGAGGGCGTCGCGCTCGCGATCTCTGCGCGCAGCGCCGAACAGCTCGCCGCCTCGCGCGACCTCTTGTCCGGCGAGACCGGCGCACGCTTCCGCTCGTGGTCCGACGAGACGGCAACCCTCCTCGCGCTCGTCGAGGCCGGCATCGACTTCACCGACCAGGACGACGTCGTGGCCATCGCGCCCTCGCAGCTGAAGGAACGCCTCGGCGCGCTCGCGGGCTCCATCCGCGACCACCTCGGCGGCGTGCGCGCGTCCGAAGCCGCGCACACGCACGCCCGCGCCGTGCTCGTCGGCCCGCCCAACGCCGGCAAGAGCGCCCTCTTCAACGTCCTGCTCGGGCGCCCGCGCGCGATCGTCTCCGAAACCCCCGGCACGACGCGCGACGCCATCGCCGAGCCACTCGAACCCGACGAACGCTCGGCGCTGGCGCCGCCCGCCGTCACGCTCGTGGATCTCGCCGGTCTCGACGCGGCGCTCGCGTCCCGCACCCTCGTCGATTCGCTCGCGCAGCAGCGCGCCCTCGCCGAGATCGCCCGCGCCGACATCGTGATTCTCTGCGACCCCGAGGGCCGCTTCGACCTGCTCGACCGCGCCGACCTCCGCGACGCGGTCCCCGCCGGCGCGCGCATCCTTCGGGTGCGGACAAAGGCCGACCTGCTCGGCACGCCCCCTAGCCTCGCTCATCACGCCGGAGAGTCGCCGAGCGAAGCGACGGTTCGGAGCGATGGCGCCCAGCCCCTCCCCGTCTGCGCCCTCGACGGGCGCAACATCGCCCCGCTCAAGCGCGCCATCTTCGACGCCGCCGCAACCGATCAGCCCCTCGCGCACAGCGCCCGCTTCGTCCTGCCGCGCCACCGCGCCGCGCTGCAGCGCGCCCTCACGGCGCTCGAAGCCACCCTCGCGCTCGCCGCATCGGAAACCGCGCCCGCCGGTCACACGCCTTGTCGCCCCCCCGCCGAACTCCTCGCCGCCAACCTCCGCGACGCCCTCGACGCCCTCGGCGAGATCAGCGGCGCCATCTCGCCCGACGACGTCCTCGGGCGCATCTTCGCGTCGTTCTGCATCGGCAAGTAGGCCGCGACGCTCCGCCCGTGCCACGGACCCGCGCGGCGGGTCCGTGTGCTTCGTGATTGCGCAGGACGTTGCACACCTCCACGGACCTTTTTCGAAGGTCCGTGCCACGAGAGCGCCGCCCCTCCCTCTCCCGCGACGCGCGGGAGAGGCGCAGGCGAGGGCTCCACCCCTACCGCTTCTCCGCGCCTCGCCTGCCCAAGACAACCACCGCCGCACACCCGGCGATCCCACAACCATCCGCTCGCCCCGTCCGTATTCTGACCACGGAGGAACGCGGAGCCGCGCGAATGCCCGAACCGCCCGACACCCAAACCCCCCATTGCCCGCGCTGCGCGTACGACCTCACCGGCCAGACCGCGGCGTCCTCATCTCCTGCTGATTTCCCCTCGCCACTGGCGGGCGAGGGTGGTCGAGCGCAGCGAGACCGGGAGAGGGGGCTCGGACGGCAACCGCCCCCGGCGTTCTCCGCCTGGACCCACGCCTGCCCCCTCACCGCCACCTGCCCCGAGTGCGGCCTCACCTTCGACTGGGCCGACCTTCTCAAGCCGTCACGCCAACGCATCCCCTGGCTCTACGAGCACGCGAATCACTGGTGGGACGTGCGCCGCACCTGGGGGACGTGCGTGCGAGCGCTGGCGCCGTGGTGGTTCTGGAAACGAGTAATGGTCGTCCATCGGGTTCGTCCCGCGCGCCTAGTCGCGTTCGTCATCCTCTGCGTGCTCTGCGGCGAAGCGCTGCTATGCACTGCAGGGGTCGCGGATTGCGCGGCGGATTGGTCGCGAACACGCCCGTTCGTCGTTCGCACAGGGCGCCCGCAACTCACGCTCGGGGCGCATCTTGAGCGCTACGGCGTCCGCGCGATCAGAACGATTCACCGCGAGGTCTACTGGAATTGGCGAGACGGTGTCTGGTTCAAGTCCCGTCTCGACCGTGTAATGCCCTACACGCGATCGAGCCCCCTGATG
>CAYVSR010000206.1:0-5661 GCA_964453125.1 uncultured Phycisphaeraceae bacterium
CCCGCTGCTCCAGGCCGACCCGACGGACGCGCCGGTCGGCAGCGCCTGGATCCTCGAGACCACGCACCAGCTGCGCGTGAAGGTCTCGCCCGATAAGGTCTACACCGCGTCGCTCACCACCGGCGGTCTGATCGCGCAGCAGTACCGCATCGCGGATTACACCGACATGGTCTTCGCGATGGGCATCGCGTTCTCCATCGCCTTCCAGACGCCGGTGGCCATCCTGCTGCTCTCGTGGACGGGCCTGGTGGACATGCGCTCGCTCGCGCGCCAGCGCAAGCACGTGCTCTTGGGCTGCGTCATCGCCGCGGCGATCCTCACGCCCACGGGCGACCCCATCACGCTCAGTGTGTTCGCGCTGCCCTTGTTCGGCCTGTTCGAACTCGGCCTCGTGCTGGCGCGAATCGCGCCCGCCGGCCGGGTCTCGCGCGGCGGCGCACGCCCCGCGACGGACGGGGACGCCGAAGCGTGACCGCTCGCCGCCCGACCCGCGCCCCCGGCGCCGGGGGCCCGGCGCCCGCCGAGTCGCCCACGCCCGCGGACCGCGCCGCCATGCGCCGCGCCCTCGCGCTGGCGCGCCTCGCGGCGAAGGAGGGCGAGGCGCCCATCGGCGCCGTGGTCTATCGCACCGACACCGGCGAGACGCTCGGCGAGGGCAGAAACACGCGCGAGGCCGGCGCGGACCCGTGCGGCCACGCGGAGATACACGCCATCCGCGCCGCCGCGACTGCGCTGGGCGACTGGCGCCTCACCGGCTGCACGCTGGTGGTGACCCTCGAGCCCTGCATCATGTGCGCGGGCGCGGTGGTCAACGCGCGGGTGGGTCGGTTGGTCTATGGCGCCGCAGACCCCAAGGCCGGCGCGGTGGAGTCGCTGTTCCGTCTGTGCGACGACGCTCGCCTCAACCATCGCGTGCGCGCTGTCGGCGGGGTGATGGCGCCAACCAGCGCCGCGCTGCTCCGGGCGTTCTTCCGCGCCCGGCGCGACCCGGCCTCTCGCCCGCCCAAGCCGGCGAAGCGCCCATCGCCGAAGGGCTGAGCACGGCGCGAGGTCACGCCGCGCTGGGCGTTGGCTTCGCGGCCGGCGCGCCCGTGTCGCTCCGCGCATCCCCCGGGCGCTCGATGCCGATCGACGCCAGGTGGGAGCGCCACGCGTCCTCGTGCGCCTTCCAGAAATGCTCGAACGACGCCCCGATGGAATAACGGGCCATGCGCGTGTGGGCGGCACGCCCCATGCGCCGGCGCAGTTCGTGATCGGTCGCGAGTTCAAGAATTCGGGCCGCCCACGCGTCGTGGTCGTCGGCGCGGAGCACGAACCCTGTCAGCTCGTGGTCCACGACCTCCTTGGGCCCTCCCTGATCGGTCACCAGCACCGGCAGGCCGGACGCCTGCGACTCCATCACCACTTGGCCAAGGGTGTCGGTGGTCGAAGGAAACACGAAGAAGTCCGACGAGGCGTAGATCGCCGAGAGTTCCTGGGCGTGCCGGAAACCGAGGAAGTGCGCCCGCGCGCGCCCGGCGCCGCCGACGCTCCCAGCGAGTTCCTCCTGCATGTGCGTCCGATACGGCCCGTCGCCGACGACGATCAGATCGAGGTCAACGGCGCGCGCCGCGGCCTCGGCTTGCACCCGCTGCCAGACGCGGGTCAGCATCGGCAGGTTCTTCTCGACGCTCACCCGCCCGACGTACAGCGCCTTCACGCTGGTGGGCGAGATGGCGCACGGTTCGGCGCCCTTCGCCGGCGCGGGGCGGAGCGTGCGCCACAGCCCCTCGTCACGGTGGCGCACGTCGAACGTCTCGGTGTCGAGGCCGGGCAGCAGCGCCACGATGCGCCGCCGATCGAGCCCGAGCGTTTCCAGCGAGTCCACGTAGTCCTGCGACCGAGTGAACACCGCCCAGAAGGGCTTATAGAACGAGCGCATGAACCACTCGGTCACGCGCGTCAGGGCGTGGTCGTCGAACAGGTGGTCGATGTAGGCGGGAAAGTCCGTGTGGTACACGCCCAGCACGGGGACCTTGAGCATCTTCGCCGCGAGGTACCCGATGCACCCCACCGGCCCCGGCGTCGAGATGTGAATGACGTCCGGCTGGTGCTCGTCGATGTGCCGGAGGACCTTCACCAGCGGCGGCAGGACCAACTCCAACTGGTCGTACCCCGGCATCTTCGTCGAGAACACGGGCTCGAAGTTGAAGATGTTCGGCCACGCCGGCGTCGGGAGCGACGTGGACGTGATGACGCGCAGGTCCCGCCCCGTCCGGTTCGCTTGCTCCGCCACGTTTTGGATGAACCGGCACACGCCGTTGACGTCGCCCAGCGTGTCGGTGAACAGCGAGACCCGCATGGGCCGGTCCAGCGGCGAGTCGCCCATGCCCGGGCGCGCCAGGTCGTGCTTGAGCCGCTCGAGCATCTGCCTCTCTTTGTTCTGGTGGAACAGCGAGACGATGTACGGCAGGCGTGCCGCCTGCACGATGGCGTACGACAACAGGTGATCGACGAGCCCCAGCTTGTCGCGCTCGCGCAGCGCCCGGAACGCGCCCGTGGCCATCGCACGACCGAGCGCGCCGGACAGGTCGTCCGCGAAATCCGCCATGCTCGCGTGCTTCGAGATCGCCGGCCCCGTCGCCCACGCCGCAGGGTCCAGCGCGGCCTTCAGGTCAGGATGGTTCTCCAGCAGCGGCGTCAGTTCGGCGCGCAGCGCCTCGACGATCGGCAGCCCGCCCGATCCCTCGCCCAGCGCCTTCCGGCGCAGCGTGTCCCACAGCAATTCCGGCCCGCCCGGCGTCTGCGCCGCCACGCCCGCGAACCGGCCGAGTTTCGCCCCAAGCGCCCTGCGGCGCGCCGGCAACCGATCATGCACCGTGTCCGCGTAGTACCGGAACGCCACCGACGTGAGCTGGTGCGCCAGCAGGTCCGATCGCCCCGCCTCGCCCCCGACGCTCGAGCCGCCCGAGATCAAGTGGCGGAGAAACTCCTGCGGGCAGGTGATGCGACGACCGGGCGCCGCGCTGTCAACGACACGCGTCCACGTACGCCCCACGTTGAGCAGACCGTGGTCGTCTGACCCCGCGGTCGCGACCTTCCGCCAGGCCTGCGCCCACAGAGGCTCGAGCGAGTGCGTCTCGGCCAGCGCCCGGACGCGCGCCGGCGTCAGCGACGCAAGGAACACTTCGAGCGCATCGCGGTGCGTGCCGCTGTGCGCGCCGTTCAGCGTCTCGAAGCCCTTGAACAGCAGCGCGGCACGCTCCAGGTGCCACGCCGTCAGCCGGCCGTTCTGAATGTAGAGCGGGTGGGCGAGCGAGTGGGCGAGCGCATTGCCGCGGAGCCACCGCGCCAGTTCGTAGACGTCGTCGCGCAGGCCGAGCTCGCCGATCTGCTCGTGCTGCGCCACGGTCAGTCCCCACACCAGCACGTGCACCTTGCAGCGATCTTCGGGAAAGACCGACGTGACCTCTTCGCCGATCGTCACCCCCTCGAAGCCGCGCTCGACGAGCTCGAGCGCTCCGGCGATCGAGTCGTGATCGGTGATGGTCACGAGGTCCATGCCGCGGGCGATCGCCTGGTCGTACACGGCTTCCGGCTCGGAGTAGCACTCGGGGCAGTCGATGAACCCGAGCGCCGCCATGAGGGGCTTGTCGCTCGCCCGCGAGTGGCAGTGCATGTCCATGCGGGCGCCGCCGAGGTCGCGGTCCACGCGGTCGAGGTCCGGGTCGTGGGGCGCGGGCGTCCGCGCGGGCCGGTCGGCCTCGGGGCGGGCTGCGTGTTCCGTATTCTGGCGCGCGCTGTGTGGCGCACCGCGTCGATCGGTCATTCGGGTCGCCTCCGGCGGTCCGAGGTCTCGGTCGTTTGGCGTGCGAAGCATAGGACAGATCGGGCGCCGGCCCCCGCGACCCCCACGAAGAATCCGCAAGTGTTTCGTCGGATAGACTCCGCCCGATGCCGAGCGCCGAGCATGTCGCCATCTACCCAGGCTCCTTCGACCCGATCACGTACGGGCACCTCGACGTCATCGCGCGCGGCAGGCGCCTGTTTGACCGCGTCATCGTCGCCGTCGGTCGCAACCCCGGCAAAGACATCCTCTTCAGCGCCGACGAACGCCTCGCCATGGCCGGCGCGCTTACCGCCGAACTCTGTGCCTCGCACCCCGAGGGCGCCGGCGTCGAGGTCCGCGGCTTCCAGGGCCTGACGGTCGACTTCGCCAACGAGGTTGGCGCCACCGTCATCCTCCGCGGCATCCGCAACCTCTCCGACCTCCAGTACGAGGTCCAGCAGGCCGTCACCAACCGCGAGGTCGCCAACCTCGAGACCGCCTTCGTCGTCGCCGGCCAGTCCTTCGCCTACACCAGCAGCAGCCTCATCAAGCAGATCACCGCCATGGGCCACGACCTCGGCGTGCTCTCCTCCATGTGCCCACCGTCCATCATCGACGCCCTCCGACGCAAGAAGGCCCAGCGCCCGCTGCCCGCGGCGCTCAAGCGCCTCTCGGAGCAGGCCTGACGAATGGGCCCCGACGCGCGCATCATCTCCATCGGCGCGCTCCCCGCGCACCCGCTCCGCGGCGAGCGCTGGGGTTCGCCCGTGCGCCCCGGCCACGCCACCACCGTGCTCATCCGCAGCGCCAAGGCCGTCATCCTCGTCGACCCCTCGCTCCCCGCGCAGGCGCTCCTGCCGCGCCTGCACGAGCGCGTCGGCCTCGGGCCGCGCGACATCACCCACGTCTTCCTCACCTCCTTCCGCCCCGACACGCGCCGAGCCATCGAGGCGTTCGACCAGGCCGAATGGTGGATCCACGAGGCGGAGCGCGAGGCCGTCGGCGCGCCCATGGCGCTGCAACTCAGGAGCGCCGCCGAGGCCGGCGATCACGAACTCGCCCACGCCCTGGAGCACGAGGTCGCCATCCTGCGCCGCTGCTCGCCCGCGCCCGACAAGCCGGCCCAGCACGTCTCGCTCTTCCCCCTCCCCGGCTTCACGCCCGGGCTCTGCGGCCTGCTCCTCGAAGAGCCGCGCCACACCACTGTGATCTGCGGCGACGCCATCCCCACCATCGAGCACCTCGAGGCCGGCACGACCCTGCCCGGCGGCGCCGACGTCGAACTCGCCAAGCGCTCCTTTCAGGACGCCATCGAGGTCGCCGACCTGCTCATCCTCGGCCGTGACAACCTCGTCGTGAACCCCACCAAGCGCCCGTTCTGAAGCCCCGTTCGCGCCCCGGCGCCGCCGTATGATGGCCCGATGCGCCGATGGCCCGCCGCTTTCCCGCCGCTCCTGCTCGCCCTCGCGCTGCCGATCGGCGCACACGCACGACAGGCGCCGGCGCCCGCGCAGCCGGGACCGTCAGCCCCCACCCGCGCGCAGGACCTCCCGCCGCAGCTGCGCCTCGGCCTCCGCTCCGCGCTCGTCGCGCAGAAGATCCCCGCGCGCTCATGCGTGGTCATCGTGCCCGACGCGGGCGCGTACACCGACGCGATCGCGGCGTGGTCCATCCAGGCCCGTTTCCCAGTGCTCATCGATGATGGCTCCGACGCGGCGCGCGAGGACATCGCTCGATTCGTGCGCGCCTTCGAGCCCCAGTCCGTCCTCCGCTGGTCCGGCGGGGCCGACGCGCCCCCGCTCGCCTCCCAGACCGCGGAGGACCAACGCGCTCGCATCGAGGGCGCGGCGGGC
>CAYVSR010000207.1:0-5629 GCA_964453125.1 uncultured Phycisphaeraceae bacterium
GCTCTTTGTGGTGGCGAGAGACGAGGACCACTCGGCGTGGGCCGCGGCACGCGCGGCGGAACACGCCCGGGCGATCGTCGCCCGCGTCTAGCCGCGCGACTCCCGCGCGGGCGTCGCGCTCACACCGTCGCCGCCTCCATCCCGTTGATGCGGTCGATCATCGTCCGCAGCAGGCCGAACTTGCTGCGCGTGTGGGTGAACACGAGTCGCGGCAGGTCGAGGTGGTCCTCCTCCTGCTCGTAGGGCCCGCGCTGCGTGATGGTCCCGGTCTTGATGAGCGGCGCGAAGTCCTGCGCGAGCAGGGCCACGTCGTCGTCGCGCAGGCGGTGGTTCAGCCGGATGATCAGGTCGTCGCGCACGTAGCGTGACGAGTGGTAGTTCCGATAGAACCGGCGCACGTGGTTCGCGGCGTCGGTCGCGTCGTCCGCGATGTAGAACAGGTTGCGGTCCTCGGGGGAGATCCAGCCGTTGTCGAGCAGCAGGCGCCGGATGTTGTTCTCCCAGTGGCGCCAGTACTCGCCCCCCGCGCCCTCGATGAACACGATGGGCTTGAGCGCCGCCTTGCCGGTCTGCACCAGGGTCAGCGCCTCGAACGCCTCGTCCATGGTGCCGAAGCCGCCGGGGAACACCGCGACGGCGTCCGCCTGGCTGATGAACATGACCTTGCGCGTGAAGAAGTAGCGGAAGTTGATGAGCTTCGAGTCGCCGGCGATCACCGCGTTGGCGCTCGTCTCGAAGGGCAGGTGGATGGCCAGCCCGAATGACGCCTCGCGACCGGGCCCCTCGTGCCCCGCCTGCATGATGCCCCCTCCGGCGCCGGTGATCACCAGCCACTCCATCGCGCCCATCATGCGCGAGAACTCGACGGCGGCGGCGTAGTCCGGGTGCGCCGCGGGCGTGCGCGCCGAGCCGAAGATCGAGATTTTCCGTCGGCCCGCGTACGGCGCGAACACGCGGTACGCGTGGCGCAATTCCTTGAGCGACGCCACCAGCAGCTTGATCTCGCCCGTGTCGCGCCCGTCGCGCAGCAGTTTCAGCGACGTCACCAGCAGGTCGCGGATCATCCGCCCGTCGTACGACGTCGGGTCGCCGCCGGCGTACGAGATCAGCTCGTCGAGGCGCGCCAGCACGGGCGCCTCCGGGAACACGGCCGGGGCGGTCGGGTCGGCGTCGTCGGTTGGTCGCGGTGGGTTGGTCATTCGTCTCGCTCTCGCTCGGGCGCTTCGGGGGTCGCCGGGGCGGCGCCGCTGGCCCGCGCGGGGTCGGGGCGGAAGATATCGCCCATCATCGCGCGCGTCCCGGCGAGCGTGGTGGTGCCGAACCGCGGCTCGGCAAGCGGCCCGGTCATGGTGATCGTCACGATTTCGTCTCGGACGCCCTCGAACAGGTCCGACAGCAGCGGGATGCGCAGCGTCCCCCGGCTGGTGAACCGCATGTCGACGTCCATCTCGGGGTAACGCAGCGCCCCCTCGCCCAGCAGCGCGACCGAGTCTGACGAGATGCGCAGGGCGTCGAACCGCACCAGCGCGCCGTCGACGTGAAACTCCGCGTCCGCCTCTCGGAGGCGCCCGCCCAGCGGGGGCGCGAGGTTGCTCAGTTCGATCAGGCGTGTGACGACGGGCATGTCGATGAGTTCGCCGCCCGCGATCGCGATGCGCCCCCGGCCCGATCGGGACGCCGGGTCGTCCACGAGGCCGCGCATCGAGAGCGCCGCGTCGACCTCGCCCCGATTGACCCCCTGCTCTTCGTCGGTGGCGCCCGCGTCGGTGCGGCGCAGCTCGTGCAGGGCCGGGCCCAGGGCCACGCCGCCGGCGACCATTGCGATCTCGAACTCTCGGCGCCCATCGGCGTTCTCGCCGACGCGCGCGTCGCCCGCGATGCGCCCGCCGTGCGCCGTGCACTCGACGACGGGCGCCAGGATCTCGCCGGGTCCCGCGCCGGAGCGGATCCGCGCGAGCCCGTCGGTGATCGAGAGCCCGCCGATGCGAGCCGAGTCGATGTCCAGGGACACGTCGAACCGGCGGGCCGGTGCGTCGCCGCCAGGGGCCGGCGACATCTCCACCGCCTCAAACGCCATCACGCCCCGCGCCTCCGTGGCGGAGACGCCGAAGCGCGCCGACGCGTCGGTGAAGCGCACCGAGCCGGAGACCGTGAGGTCCGACTCCCCCGCCTCCCCGGGCGCGACGCGGACCACGCCGTCCTCCAGCGTCACCGGACCGCGAATGCTCAGGTCGATGGAACTCGCCGCGTCGAGGACTTCTGCGGGCAGGAGGGCGCGCACCCGGTCGTCCAGCGACCTCGCCTCGCCGCCCATGCGAACCTCGAGCGTCAGCGCCGGGCCGCTCGTCCAGCCCCCCTGGGCGCGGAGCGAGAGCCCGTCGCCCGCGAGACGAACGCCTTCCACGCTGCCGCTGTGCTCGTCGAATCGAACCAGGCCTTCGACGCGGTCAAACTCCAGCGTCACGCCGGAGCGCTCGACGGCGAGCGACTTGGGCGCGACGACGCCTGAAAGCCGCATGCCCTCCCCGGCGCCCGTGGCCACGTCGATCTCGGCGTCCACGACGCCTCGGAGAGATTCGAGGGTGAGCGCATCGGGCCCGTCGGCTTCGCGCGGCGCCGAGCCCGCCTCGGCGCGCAGGGCGCGCACGAGGGGCGACTCGACGCGCATCCCTTTCGAGGCCGCGTGCAGCGAGCGCGCCGAACCATCGAGCGACACCCCACCGTCGAGGCGCAGGTCGCCCGCGGGCTCGCCCCCGAAGGACACCTCGCCCCCGAAGCCGTCGAAGTCGACGGACGCGGGCCGGATGCGCACCGTCCCGGACGCGTCGGGCGCCTCGGCGCGGCCGCCGAGCGCGCCGAGCGCGAGCCAGCGCGCGTTGGCGATCTCGACCAGAAAGTCGGGGCCCTCCCCGGCGCCCGACGCGGGCTTTGTGCGGAACTCGAGCGTGGCGTCCACGCGCCCCGCGGGCTCTCGCTCGGCGCGGACGGCGCCGATCCGGTCCGCGATTTCGGGCGCGAAGACCCGCACGAACGACTCGATCGGGGCGCCCAAATCGAGCCCGAGCACGCCCGCGGTGGCGACGACGTCCGCGCCCCCCGCCTCTTCCGGGCCGTCGAAGGTCGCGAGCACTTCCGCCGTCAGCGCCCCGCCGCAGAACCTGCCCGTCAGACCCTCCGCGCGGACCTCGCGCTCGGACACGACGACGGTTCCGAAGAGGCCCGAGAGCGCCGCCGGCCCGTCCGCGCCCGCGGGAGCGGCGCCGACATCGCGCAGCACGACGCGGGCGTCGAAGCCGAGTTCCGGCGTGAGACTGGTGTCGCCGTCGCGCGCCTCGACCAGCGCCTGGCAGTCGATGCGTCCGGAAAGCCCCAGGGCCGCGAGCGCCTCGGGCACGCTGACGCGCGGCGCCCCGCCGGCGCCGAGCGCGTCCCACACGCCTCCGGCGGGCGCTTCGCGCGGCGCATCCTTGGGCGCGTCACGGGGCGCGTCGTCGGCGCGGGCCGCGGGCAGCGCCTCGAGCAGCAGCGCATCGACCGGCACATCGCGACCGATGGCGATGATGCGCGGGCGGAACATCTTCGTGTCGTGCTCGTCCATCAGCGTCGCGTCCGCGACGAACGACCACTCGCCGCCCGTCGGGCCGGCCGCCTTGGGGAACTCGACCTCGGCCTCATAGTCCGTGAAATGGATCGACCCGTCGGTCACCTCGCACGGGTACGGGAACTCGCGCGGGAAGAGGCCGGCGCGCGGCAGGCGCACGCTCACCTCGGACGACCACATGCCGTCGCCCTTCCCGAGCGCCCGCGTCACGTGCACGTCCACCAGCGCGCGTGCGCCCGGGTCGAACACGGGGATGGCGACGCGCCGCTCGAGATCCGCCACCTCGGCGCGGAGCTCGGGCGAGTCCTCGTCGCGCGCCTCCAGCACCGCGAGGCGGGTGCGCGCGTCGGTCAGGCGACGCTCGGCTTCGGCTTTCGCGACGGCCCCCTGCAGCAGCCCCGCGCCGACGCGCCGCTGGTACGTCTCCGTGTCGAAGAGCGCCGCGATGAACCCTTTGCGGGATTCGGGCATCGCCTCCTCGAGTTCGGCGTCGAGAGGCAGGTCGACCACGGCGATCTGCAGGTCAACCTCCGCGCCGTCGGTCGGCGGCGCGATCACGCCCTCGGCGTGCAGCCGGGCCCCCGAGGGGTTCGACCCGGTGATCGACTCGATGCGAATCTCCTTGTCGGTGAATCGCACCAGTCCTTCGAGGTTCGAAATGGGGTACGGGAACCGCTCGTACCGGGCCACGCCGTCGCGGAATCGGAGCCCGCCGCTGACGGTCGGCTCGGGCGCGACGCCGGCCTCGGTGGGCGGGCCGCGCGTCACGGTCACCTGCGCCTCGACAACCGCCGTGGGGCCCGAGAAGGTCTGGAAGCGCTGGCGCACCACGGGGGGCGCGAACGGCAGGAGGCTCGGGTGGGCGCCCACGGTGAAGGGCTCGGTCGTCTGCACCTCGAGGCGGAAGGGCGCGGAGAGCGCCAGCCCCTCCGTCGTCATGATGACGCGGTACTTCAGGTCTTCGATGACGCCCGTCAGCGCGGCGCGCAACGACGCCTTGTCGAACCGCACCGTCCCGGTCACGTCGGTCATCCGCAGGTTGCGCGCGGGCGGCCCCACCTCGGGCGCCGCGTCGCTGCCGTCCTCGCCCGTGGCGCTCACAGGCAGCGTCAGCCCCACGCCCTCGAGCGACACCTCCGCCGCCGCCCCCGACTCGCGGCTGAACGTGAACTCCGTCCGGCTGAGGCGCCCCTCGATCTCCAGCGCGCCCCAGCGGTCGCGCACGGCGCTCGGCGCCCACTGCGTGCCCCACGAGGCCAGGTCCACGTTCGACAGGCGCAGCGTCGAGTCCAGCGTGCGCGTGTTGACCTCGCCCTCCAGGATCGTGGGCGAGGGCCGGGCGAGGCCACGCTCGTCGCGGAACTGTTCCGCGGGGCTCTCGTCCGGCAGGCCCTGGAAGCGCACGACGTAGACGTACGGGGCTTTGGCGCTCGGGGTGAGGTCGCCGGAGATGGGGAGCCGGAAGAGGCGCGAGTACGCCGAATCGTCGTGCTCGCCAAGTTCGATCACGCCCTCGACGACCTCGAGGCTGGGCAGCGCTCCGCCCCCACCCGCGCCGACACTCGGCACGAGGCTCTGCGCCGTGAGGCTGCCGTCCGTCTTCGACTGGCTGATGCGCACCACCGGCTCGAAGAGCGTGACCCGCTCGGGGCGGGGCGAACCCGAGAGCAACGACCCGGGCGCGAGGCGGACCACGATGCGCCGGGCCTCGAGCGCGGTGGCCGCGTGCGCCGGGGCCCCGGGCGCGATGAGGCGCACGTCGCGCATGGTCAGCGTGCCTCGCAGGGAGATCGATGCGCTTCCCATGGCGACCTTGCCGCCGAGCATCGCGGAGAGGCGCGGCTCGACGACCCAACGGACCAGCGCCGAGCGCGAGAGCAGGAGGGCGACCGCCACGAGCAGGAGGAGCGCCAGCGCCAGACGACGGCGTGCGTGGCGCCCGCGCTTGCGACCGCTCGGCGCGTCGCTCGGGCGCTTGGGCGCCGGGGCGTCCTCCGTGGGCGTGCTGGTGGGTCGATCGTCGGCCAT